>JBOGFE010000088.1:0-4747 GCA_050741935.1 Acidimicrobiia bacterium
TCCGGTCGGTGAGGGTGTTGACGATGGCCAGCTCGGTCCAGTCCTGGACCGAGCCCACGTGCTCGAAGACCTCCTGGCGCTTGCGCTTGGCCTCCCGGAAGTACCGGGGGGTGAGCTCCACGCCCAGCCCCTTGGCGATGCGCCAGAAGGTGTAGCCGTGGTTGACCTCCTCGGCGAAGAACTTGGCCATCCGCATCCGGCCCCGGGGGTCCGGGGCGGCCAGGATGTGGGAGCGCAGCAGGGTCGAGTCGAAGACGAGCTCGCTCTCCAGGTCGGCCTGGACCATGACCACCTGGATGACGAGCTGGCGGTACTCCTCGGGGAGCTCGTCACCCTCGTCGTAGCCGTCGACCCCCAGGCGCTCCAGCTCGCTGCCGAACCAGACGCCCTCGGGCGGTGCGATCGTCGTTCCTGGCGTGCTCATGGGCCCTCCTGTGCTCATTGGCTCTTCGCCTGGCGGCTCATCGCCGTGTGGTTGGGGGCCCCTGCCCCAACCACGCCGTCGCAAGCGCCGGCATCACGGGTACACGACCTGACCATCCTCGCGCTCGAGGATGATGGCCGCCCACGGACAGGCCCGGGCGGCGTCCCACAACTGGTCGTCGGTGGCCTCTCCGCCGGAGATGACCTCGGCGAACTCCTCCTGCCCCTCCGAGACGAGCTTGAACACCTGCGGCAGCAGGCGGACACAGGTGCCCGTCCCGCTGCACGCATCCCGGTCGATGTGGGCCGACAGGCTCACGGCATCCCCCGGACACCCGAGATCTGGGCGGGGCAGCTGGGGTCGGGGTCCCCAGCCGCACAGCGATGAGCCGCCAGGCCGGTGGGGTTGGGGCCCCCGCCGGCCAGCGATGAGCCGCCAGGCGAAGAGCCATAAGCAGAGCGAAGCGCCATGGTCATGGCACCCAGGGGATCTTCCCGTAGTCGTCGATCTCCCCGAGCACACCCCGGGCGTCGCGGCGGGCCGGGTCGTCGACGCCGAGGTCCGGCTCCTTCAGGGAGAAGACGGCGATCCCCTTCTCCAACCAGCCGGCCAGGATCATCTCCTGGGCCATGAGATCGGGGCCGAGCAGCTCGAGGCTGGGGAGGATGATCCGGCCCACCGTGCCGTCGTAGACGGCGTCCTGGAGCTCGTCGAGCCCTTCGTCGCCGCGATCGAGGATGACGGCGTCCACCGCCCCGGCGCTGACCTGGGCGGCCTGCACCAGATCGGCGACCTCACCCTCGTCGGCCACGAAGACGAGTGTCCGGCGATCTGGCGTTCCGCGCTCCGGGCTCATCGCCATGGGAGCTAGGCCGCGCTGCCGAGGTAGCGCTCGAACACCGCTCCGGAGGCGCACTGGGCGGGCTCCCCCACGAAGACCATGTTGCCCTTGTTCATGATGTAGACGTAGTCGGCCAGCTCCACCGCCCGCTCCACGTACTGCTCGACCAGGAGCATCGAGCGGCCCTCGGACTCGAGCACGGCGATGGCCTCGAGGATCTCGTCCACCACCACCGGGGCGAGGCCGACCGACAGCTCGTCGGCCAGCACCACCTGGGGGTCCTGGATCAGGGCCCGGGCCAGGGCCAGCATCTGCTGCTCGCCACCCGAGAGGGTGCCGGCCTGCTGGGACAGCCGTTCCCCGAGCTTGGGGAAGCGCCCCACCGACCGGTCGATGGCCTCGTCGAGGCTGCGCTTCCCGGCGTGCATGAGCAGGTTCTCCTTGACCGTGAGCCGGCGGAAGATGCCCCGGCCCTCGGGGATGAGGCAGATGCCGCGCTGGGCCCGGCGGTGGGCCGGCCGGTGCTCCACCGGCTCTCCCTTGAGCGTGATGCTGCCCGAGCGGGTCGGCACCAGGCCGGCGATGGTGCGCAGCAGCGTCGACTTGCCGGCCCCGTTGGGCCCGAGCAGGACGACGGCCTTGCCCGCGGGGACGCGCACGTCGACCCCGTGGAGGACCTCGGTGCGGCCGTAGCCCGACCGCAGCCCGGACACGTCGAGGGTCAGCATCAGTTCGCCATCCTTTCCTCGAGCACCATCCGTTCCTCGAGCCGGCGGCTGCCCGCCCGCCACGCGCTCTCCCGGGCCAGGGCGGAGAAGTCCGGCTTGCGGAAGAGACCGACCAGGCCGTTGGGGGCCTGGGCCAGGATGATGGCGGCGGCCCCGAAGAACACCGGCTGCAGCTCGATGACGCTCCGGGAGGTGAAGACGGCCGGGACGCTGACGAGCAGGACGGCGGCCAGGACGGCGCCGCCGAGCGTGGCCGGTCCGGCCGTCACCAGCACGGTGACCCACAGGAGCGAGAAGAAGAAGCCGAAGCTCTCGGGGTTGACGACCTGGGTGAGCGTGCCCAGGAGCCCGCCGGCGATGGCGGCCATGAAACCGCCGATGCAGAAGACGATGACCCGGGCCGCGGTCGGGTTGATCCCCAGGCTCTCGGTGGCGGTGGGCGAGTCGGCCAGGGCGCGCAGGACCCGGCCCAGGCGGGTCACCCGCACCGCCTCGATGGCGAGGACGCCGATGACCACCACCACCAGCACGAAGTAGTAGAAGGTCTTGTCGCCGGCCAGTGAGATCCCGAACAGCTCGGGCCGGCTGATGCGGGCCAGGGCGTCGGCCCCGAACACGATCGAGGTGCCGAAGAGCAGGTTCTGGGCCAGGATGCCGAAGCCGAAGGTGGCCAGGGCCAGGAACAGCCCGGACAGGCGGATGGCGGGGATGGCCAGCAGGGCACCGACGGGCACCAGGATCAGCCCGGCCAGCAGCAGGGCGGGGAGGTAGGGGACTCCGGCCCCCTGGAGCTGGGACAGCGTGGTGGCCCCGAAGACCACGAACACGGCGTGGCACAACGAGACCTGGCGCGACGTCCCGATGAGCAGCGACAGGCTGGCGAAGACGAGGACGAAGCCCAGCGTCTGGGTGGCCGTGAGCATCTGCGAACCGTTGAGCTTGGCCGGCAGCGCCACGGCCAGGACGGTCAGGACGGCGATGGTGGGCAGCGGGAGCCGGCGGGCCCCGGTCTGCCGTCCCGTCCGCACGGCGACGGTGGAGCGCACCACCTCGACGAAGCGGCCCTTGGGGGAGAACACCAGCACGGCGAAGAGGATGATGAAGGGGAGGCTGGTGGGCAGCCCGGCCAGGCTGAGCTTGCCCGCCACCAGCTTGGTGGCCAGGGCCTGGCCGATGCCGATGAGCATGGCGCCGGCGTAGGTGAGGGGCAGGCTGGTGAGCCGGCCGACCACCGCCGCTCCGAACACCTGGATGGCGAGGAGGGTGAGCAGGACGGCGTCGACCCCGAGCACGGGGCCGAGGAGGACACCGGCCAGAGCGGCGAAGGAGCAGCCGAGCATCCAGGAGAAGGTGGTGATCCGCCCGGCATCGAGGCCCTCGAGCTCGGTCAGGCCGGGGTCGTCGACCACGGCCCGGGTCTTGATCCCGAGCCGGCTGTAGCGGAAGAAGGCGGCCAGGACGAGACCGGCGCCCAGGGCGATGAGCACCAGAAGCACCTGGTCGTAGCCGACGTTGACCCCGGGGAGGCGGAAGGTCTCCCGGGGGAAGATGGGGTCGAGGCTGCGGGTGACGGGCCCGTAGACGTAGATGGCCAGACCCTGGAGGCCGACCAGGAGCCCCAGGGAGACGACGACGTAGATGGCGGCGGTGGCGCCGTGGAGGCGCCGCAGCAGGAGCCGGTCGATGATGATGCCGATCGCCGGTCCCACCCCGAGCACGGCGATGGCCATGGCCACGACGGTGGGCAGCCCGACGTCGACCCGCAGGGTGTAGAAGCTGAAGGTGGCGATCATGCCCACCGCCCCGTGGGCGAAGTTGAACACCCCCGACGTGGTGTAGGTGACGGTGAGGCCCATGGCCGCGATGGCGTAGACCGACCCGGTGGCCAGGCCGATGACCAGGAACGGCAGGTAGTCGCTCACGCCGTGGCCATCTCGGAGGACACCGGCTCCCGGGTGGGGGTGGCGACAGGAGGGTCGGCGATCACGGTCAGCGGCGCCGGGAAGGGCTCACCCGAGCGCAGGGCGTCCTCCACCCGGTCGAGCTTGCGCCACTCGTCGTGGATGTCGGCGGAGATGAGCAGCGTCGCCCCCGCCCCCAGGCAGAACAGCCCGCCGATCCCCCCTGACATGATGTAGGAGAGCGCTTCGGCCACGTAGGGCGAACCGCTCACCCCGGCGTAGCCGAAGACCAGGAGGATCGCCCCCAGGGCGATCATGCCGAATCCGGCGACCCGGTCCCACTCCGCCCGCAGCCAGCTCTTCCCGTCCATCTGGCACCATCCTCCGGCCCGAATTTCTGACTGATCCGTCATTCAGTATAGAGAAGCGACAAAATGGGGTCAATCCGGACCAAGGAGGAACGGTGAGCTTTCTCGATGCCCATGTCGAACGGGGGCCGTCCGGGAGCCGGGCGGCGGTGCAGGCGGTGGCCGCGCTCCCCGGCGTGGTGGCCGTGGTGGACGTGGAGGCGGATCGGGTCGTGGGCCACCACGGCGTCGACGACGACGACACCCGCGAGGTCGTGGCCCACTTCACCGAGACGTGGTGGGAGCTGCTCAACGCCCTCCTCCCGGTGCTGGGCGACGCCATGGGCCTGGGTTGGACGCCCGGGCGCTGGTGGGGCTGCGCCGGCGGTGACTACGTGGCCCTGGGCCGGGCCGGCCGGGGGATCATCGTCGAGCAGAAGGTCTCCGGGCCCTTCCTGACCGCCGTCGCCGGAGCCGGTGAGGTGGAGGGCACCCAGGTCTGGTGA
>JBOGFE010000089.1:0-4509 GCA_050741935.1 Acidimicrobiia bacterium
CATGGCGACCTCGCCCGCCCGGTGGCGGATCCCGCCGGCGGCGTGGCGCAGGCGCGCCGCCGGGCCGGGGAAGAGGGCCGCCGCCGTGACCACGGCAACGGCCACGGCCGGGAGGGCGACACGCCGGGACCGGGCGGTGGGGAGGCGCATGACCCGATGGTGAGGGCGGCGGACGCCCGGCGGTATCGGGTATGACCCTGATCGGACCCTGAGGCCCCGGGTGGCGGATCCGGACCGCCGGGGCGGGGAAAGAGAGCCGCTCGTCCCGAACGCGGGCGTTCGCCCCATTTGGGCGTTCCCGCAGGACCTGGGGGCTCCCGTCCCCAAGGTCACGTCTTGTTCAAGCACGCGTTAAATCCCGTCTGTCCCCTCTGGCAGGATCGCGCCCACCGTGCTCTAATATCACTTTCCGTGGTCTCCCCCGGCTGGGCCATGCTGCACACGGGACGGAGGAGTCGTTGCCCCCCAGGTCTCACCGCCAACTTGTTCCGGCCATGCTCGCCGTGGCCTTCGCCGGGTCGCTCATCTACGTGGCGGCCGGAGCGGCGCCCCGCGACGGCAAGACGATGGCCCCGGCGGCCGCCGACGCCGCCTGCCCGTCGGACCCTGACAGCACGCCGACCTCGTCGGATGGGGCCACGACCAGCACCACCGACGCCGACGGGTCCACCACCACGACATCGGATCCGGACGGCTCGACGACCTCCACCGCGCCGGACGACGACTCGACCACGAGCACCACCGCCGACGACGGGCCGACCTCGAGCACCACGGCGCCGGCGGACACGACCACCTCGACGGCGCCGACGACCACCACCACGGAGCCGACGACGACCACCACCGAGCCGGACGGGCCGACATCGAGCACCACGGCCACGACCGACCCCGACGACCACGGCGACCCCGACGGGCCGACGTCGAGCACCACGGCCACCACCGACCCCGACGGGCCGACGTCGAGCACCACGGCCACGACCGACAACGGCGACCCCGGCGACCCCGACGACAACGGCGACCCCGACGGCGCCGGCGACCCCGACGGCCCGACCACCACGACCGAGCCCGGAGCCACCACCACCAAGCCGGGGACGATGACCGCCGCCGCCGACTGCGACGACAACGGTCCCACGACCACCACCTCACGCAGGCGCCGCCGGCCGACGACCACGACCACCGCCGAGCCGGCCAGCACCTCCACCACCATCGGGGTCGGGCAGGACTACCCGACACCGACGTCCCGCCCGCCGCTGCTGCCGCTCGAGGTTCCGATGCATCCCGGGTCGGGCAGCCCGCCGCCGGCGCCGGCCGATGACCCCGGCACCGACACCCCGCCCGACAGGGCGCCCGTCGACATGCCGGTACTCGAGGTGCCGCCCCCGCCGCCCCCCTACGCCCCGATCGCTCCCCTCGCCGTGGACACCGGACCGCCCGTGCCGCCCGAGCTCGAGGACCTGCTGCCCGCTCCGGACCCGGCGCCGGCCCCCGAAATTGCTCTCCCGGCTGCCCGCGCCCCCCGCCACGCCGGTACCGGCCAGGTCGCCGCTCCCGCCCAGCCCGAGGTCCCGGCCTGGGACAACCGGCCCGACTCCGCCCCCGGGCCCCTGCAGCCGGCCGCCACGCCGACGGTCTCCCCGGCTGATCCGTCGTCGCCCCAGGAGGTGGCGATCGCCGTCCCGGAGCAGGTCAAGGAGGCCCGCCGCCGGCTGACGGCGTCCAACGCCCGCAACAGCCTGTCCGCCATGGCCATGACGATCATCCTGGGCACGGGCTGGAACATCTTCTCCGTCTGCCGCCGGCGCTACGGCTGGTTCTGATCCCCGCCGGGGCCCTCACCCGTCGCCGGGTCAGGGCCGGCGACGAAGCGATGGCCCATGCCGGCCTCGGTCAGCAGGTAGCGGGGGCGGCCCGGGTCGGGCTCCAGCTTGCGGCGCAGGTTGGCCACGTGGACCCGCAGGTAGTTGGTCTCCACCCCGTACTGCGGGCCCCACACCTCCTGGAGGAGCTGGCGGTGCCCCACCAGCTTGCCGGCGTGGCGGACCAGCACCTCCAGCAGGTGCCACTCGGTGGGAGTGAGCCGGACGGTCCCCGCCGAGTTGGTGACCTGCTTGGCCACCAGATCGACGCGGAAGTGCTCGGTCTCGACCACCGGGGCCTCATCGGCGGGGGTGGCCCGGCGCACCGCGGCCCGCACCCGGGCCAGCAGCTCGTCCATCCCGAAGGGCTTGGTGACGTAGTCGTCGGCGCCCGCGTCGAGAGCGGCCACCTTGGCCGGCTCGCTGTCCCGGGCGGAGAGGATGAGGATGGGGACCCCGCTCCAGCCCCGCAGGCCCCGAACCACCTCGACCCCGTCCATACCGGGCAGGCCCAGGTCGAGGATGACGACGTCGGGATGGCCCCGGGCGGCGAGGGAAAGCGCCTCCTCGCCGGTGGTGGCCAGGTCGACGTCGTAGCCCCGGGCCTTGAGGTTGGCGGCCAGGGCGCGGCGCAGCCCGGCCTCGTCGTCGACCACCAGGACTCTGGTCATGCGCCGATCTTTGTCGGGGTTTGCCCGCTCGACTAGTCCGAAGTTACTTGGGCTCTGTCGACAGAACCCCCTGCTGGGCAGGGGGTTCTTGTTTTCGGGGTGTGTTGTTCTGGCTACTTGGGTTTGAGTTCGGTGGGGATGGGGGCGCCGATGAGTTCGAAGGCGCGCCGTTGGGTCGGGGTGGGGACGGCGAGTTGGTCGATGCGGATGCCACCGCCGTAGACGATGGTGTTGCGGGTGAGGGTGGCGAGTTCGTCGAAGAGGGTGGCCAGGCTGTGGATGGTCTCGCCGTCGGAGGTGCGTTGCCGGGATGCTTTGGCCAGGGCGGCGGCGGAGCGGCGGGCGGGGGCGACGGGGTCGTCGCGTTGGGGTGTGTGTTCGTCGGTGAAGCACTGGGGGGCCCATGCCCGGCGGAGGTGCCAGACCAGGTAGGAGGCGAGTAGGCAGATGAACACGTGGGTGCGGACACGCTTCTCGGTCCAGTGGCGGATGGGGCGCAGGTCCAGGTCGATGGCTTTGAGGCTGCGGAAGTCGGCTTCGACGAGCGCGAGGTTCTTGTAGGCCTCGATGACGGCGGGGGCTTCGAGGGTGGCGGTGTGGGCGGCGCTGGCCCGGATCACGTAGATGCCGTCGAGGGCGGACTCGGCGGTGATCGCCTCGGTGTTGCGGGTGAAGCTGAAGCTGTCGTCGGTGATGGCCAGGGTGAAGTGTTTGGCCATCTTGTGGCGGTTGACGACCCGCCCGACCCGCACCCCGATCTTGTCGGCGCCCACCAGTCGGCCAGCGGCGACGGCGGCGGCGATGGGCTCGAGCAGCGCCTCGGTGGCGGCCAGGAGCTCGTGGCGTTTGCGGGCCCGTTCGGTGGCCAACGACGGGTTGCGGCAGGCCACCAGACGCTCACCCGGGTACTTGGGGTGGGTGATCTCGGCCAGGTTGGCCTGGTCGAACAGGCTCATCTGCAGCGTCCCGGCTTCGGCGAGTTCGGCGATGGCCGGCGCCCGCAGGGCGGTGATCCACCCCAACCCGCCGATCTCGCGTAGCGCCGCGATGCGGGCGGTGGTGATCATGCCCCGGTCCCCGACCATGATCACGTCGTCGAGCCCGAAGCGTTCCCGCACCCCAGCCGCTGCCGAGATGAAGGCGGTGGGATCGGCGGTGTTGCCGGCGAAGACCTCCACCGCGATCGGCCGCCCCTCCTGGTCGCACGTCAGTCCGTACTCGATCTGTTCCTTGCCCGCCTTGCCGTCCCGGGAGTAGCCCCGGGCGGCCAGGGGGCAGCACCGGCCCTCCACCCACGAGCTGGACAGGTCGTAGAGCACCATCCCGCCGGGGCTGAGGTGACGGCGGGCGAGGGCCGCCTCGACGTGGGCCTGGCGCTCTCCCAGCCAGTCCATCGCCCCGTAAACGTCGTCGGTGGAGGCGGCCGCCACCCCGAGGTCGGCGGCCAGGGTGGTCGTCGCCCACCACCGGGTGGTGGCCAGCTTGGAAGCGGGTCGCACCACCCGGGCGACCACGAGGGCGAGAGCGAGGTCACGCTCGGGGCAGGTGGGGCCCAGCAGCTTGGCCAGCCCCAGCTGGTGGGCCATGGCCCACACCGCGGCCACGTGCCCGTGGGGCAGGGACCGCTCGATCTCGAAGCCCTCGCCGGCCACCACATGCGCCTTCCCCGCCAGCGATTCCCGCAGCACCGCGATGGCCGCCTCGGGTAACGCGGAGACGTTCCCCAACGTCTCGTGGCGGACCTTGCCCCCTTCCCGGTAGGTGCGCCGCAGCAGATACGACACGTACTCCTTGTCCTTGTACTTGCGCACGACTTTAGCGACATGGATCGCACCAGATCGTTTAGCCACAAACGAACATTATCACGAACACCCACCGACATCGTGGCAATTTACTGGCTACATACTGAATCAGCAACAAACCAAGAGAGCCTGTCCCACAAGGGCTTCCCACGCTCAGAGCACGCGAAGACGCCGTAACTCCGG
>JBOGFE010000090.1:0-2541 GCA_050741935.1 Acidimicrobiia bacterium
ACACGGGCGGGTTCGCCGCCGCCGCCTACCACCGGGGGATCGCCTGCCTCCAGGTGCCGACGACCCTGCTCGCCCAGGTGGACGCGGCCATCGGCGGCAAGACCGGCGTGAACCTGCCCGAGGGCAAGAACCTGGTCGGCGCCTTCCACCAGCCGGTCGGCGTGATCGCCGATGTGGCCACCCTCGCCACCCTCCCGGAGCGGGAGTACCGGGCCGGACTGGGCGAGGTGGCGAAGTACGCCTTGATGTCCGGGATCGGCCCGGACCCAGGCATGGGCGACGCCGGCCTCACCGCCCGGCTCGCCTCGCCCGCCGGCGCCGCTGCCCTCCTGGCCCGCGACCCCGACACCCTGGTGGAGGTGGTAGCCGCCTGCGCCGCCATCAAGGCCGGCGTGGTCTCCGCCGACGAGCACGAGCGCACCGGCCTGCGGGCCACGCTCAACTACGGCCACACCCTGGCCCACGCTCTGGAGACCGCCGGCCACTACGACCTCCTCCACGGGGAGGCGGTCTCGGTGGGGCTGGTGTTCGCCTCCGAGCTCGCCGGCGCCCTCGACCGCCTCGACGCCGGCGCCGTCAGCCGCACCCGGGAGATGCTGGCCGCCCTCGGCCTGCCGACGACCGCCCCCGACGGGGTAACCGCCCCCGAGCTGCTCGCCCTCATGCGCCGGGACAAGAAGGCGGCCGGCGGGCTGACCTTCGTGCTCCCGGCGCCGGGCGGCGGGCCGTTGGAGCGGGTCGACGACCCGCCGGCCCCGGCCCTCGAACACGCCCTGGCCGCCGTCGGCATCCCCCTCCCGCGTTAACCAAATCCACGTTTCCGGTGGATCTGGCTAACGCGCAACCGGGGCCCACCCCGTCGCGCGTGAATGAAGCCCGGCTCACAGCCGGTGCTGAGCCGGGTTTGGCTAACTCGCAACTCGGGGTGGGGGGCGGCCCGTGGGAAATTCCGCCGGGGCCGGCGGCGGGCCGGCGGTACCGTCTGCGGCCATGACCTTCGATCTCGACACCTTCCTCGCCCTGCCGCGGGTGGCCGGGCTCGCCCTCTCGCCGGACGGCACCCGGCTGGTGACGTCGGTGGCCGCCCTGGCCCCGGACGGCAAGCGCTTCGTCACCGCCCTCTGGCAGCTCGACCCGGGCGGCGAGGCCCCGCCCCGGCGCCTCACCCGCTCGGCCAAGGGCGAGAGCTCGGCTGCCTTCCTGCCCGACGGCTCGCTGCTGTTCACCTCCGGCCGGCCCGACCCCGACGCCAAGCCCGAGGCCAAGGACGACGAGGACCGCGCCCGCCTGTGGCTGCTTCCCGCCGACGGCGGGGAGGCTCACCTGGTGGCCGATCCCCCCGCCGGGGTGGACGGGATCGCCGTCGCCCGGGACGCGGGAACGGTGGCGCTCGGCATCGGCGTCTTCCCCGGGTCCGAGACCCTGGAGGAGGACGAGGAGCGCTTCAAGGCCCGCAAGGAGGCCGGCGTCCGGGCCCAGCTCTTCGAGTCGTACCCCATACGGAACTGGGACCACTACCTCGGGCCCCGGGAACGGCGCCTGTTCGTGGCCGACCCGCCGACACCGCCGGACGACGGCCGCCTGGGCGAGGTCCGCCCCGTGGCCCGGGACAGCGGCCAGGGCCTGGACGACATGTCCTTCGACCTCACCCCCGACGGCTCCACGCTGGTCACCGCCTGGCGGCGGGACCGGGACATCGTCATGGACCTCGTGGCCGTCGACACCGCCTCCGGCGAGCGCCGGGTGCTGGCCGCCGGCGACGTCGCCCACTTCGGCATCCGGTGCTCGCCCGACGGGCGCTGGGCGATCTGTGCCCGGGAGGTCATCGGCACGCCCGAGCGGGCCCACCGGGCGGAGTTCGTGCTCGTCGACCTGACCACCGGGGAGAGCCGTGACCCCGCCCCCGGGGTCGAGCTCGACCCCACCGAGCTCCACTGGGCGCCCGACTCCAGCGCCGTCTTCTTCGTGGCCGACGAGCAGGGTCGGGCCCCGGTGTTCCGTCTCGACCTCGCCTCGGGGGCCGTCACCCGGCTCTCGGCCGCCGGCGCCTTCAGCGATCTGTGCCCCTCGCCCGACGGGACCACCGTCTACGCCCTGCGGGCCACCACCACGTCGCCGCCGGGGGCGGTGGCACTCGACGCCACCGCGGCCGACCAGGAGCCCGAGGCCATCCCCACCCCGGGCCTACCCCTCCAGGTCCCGGGCCGGCTCGAGGAGCTGACCGCCACCGCCGCCGACGGCACCGGGATCCGCTCCTGGCTGCTCCTGCCCCCCGACGCCGGCCCCGGCAACCCGGCGCCGCTGGCCGTGTGGATCCACGGCGGGCCCCGCAACTCCTGGAACAGCGCCTGGCACTGGCGCTGGAACCCCCACCTGCTGGTGGCCCGGGGCTACGCCGTGCTCATGCCCGACCCGGCCCTGTCGACGGGCTACGGCCAGGCGATGCTCGAGCGGGGCTGGGGCCGGTGGGGCGACGAGCCCTACACCGACGTCATGACCGCCGTCGACGCCGCCCTCACCCGCCCCGACCTCGACGAGAAC
>JBOGFE010000091.1:0-7090 GCA_050741935.1 Acidimicrobiia bacterium
CCGAGGTTGCGCCATGAGCATCAGACCCGGTGACTGACGAGCCCCCGGCACCCGGAGAGGAACCCGAGGAGGCTCCGCCCGCCGTCGAACCGGCCGTCGAGGCCGCGGAGGAGACGCCCGCGGGCAAGCGGCGAACGGCGCTGATCCTGGTCCTGGCCACGGTGGCGGCCTTCCTCGTCGGCGGCGGCCTGACCCTCGCCTTCCGGAAGGGCGGTTGCCCATCCGGCGCCGCGGTGGCCGTCTCGGACCGCACGGTCACCGTCGCGGACCTGGGACGGCGGACCGAGGTGCTGCGCGCCCTCTACGGCCTGACCCCGCCTCCCGCCGGCGACAAGGCGAAGAGCGACGCCTTCGCCCGTGACCTGGCCAAGTCCATGGCCGTCGGGCTCATGATCGACGCCGACGTGGTCGACCGGAACCTGCAGGTGGCCGACAAGACGGCGCGGGACGCCCTCGACCGCTACGTGGCCGGCGCCTTCCCCGAGGGGGGCCGGGCCAAGTTCGTGGAAGCCCTCGGCAACCAGGGCCTCTCCGAGGACGACGTGCTCTCGGAGTTCCGCCGCCTGGTCGAGACCAGGAAGCTCTTCGACGCGGTGAGCGGTGAGGGTGCGGTGTCCGACGCCGAGGTGGAGTCGGCTTTCGCCGAGCGCAAGGAAACCCTCGCCATCCCCGAACGCCGGCGGCTCCGTCACCTGGTGGTGGCCGACGAGGCCGCCGCCACCGCCGCCCTCACCCGCATCCAGGGCGGCGCCGCCTTTGCCGCCGTCGCCACCGAGGTCTCCCTCGACGCCGCCACCAAGGCGGCCGGCGGGGAGCTGGGGTCCCTGTCCGCCGCCGAGCTCGCCCCCGCCTTCGCCCAGGCCGCCTTCGCCGCCGCCCCCGGCGCACCCTTCGGGCCGCTCCAGACCAACCTCGGCTGGCACGTGGGGATCGTCGAGGAGGTCACCCCGGGCCGGGCGGTGACCCTCGAGGAGATGCGCGAACCGCTGCGCCAGCAGCTGATCGGCGAGCGGCGCCTGGCCCGCTGGCGGACCTACCTGGGCGAGCTGATCGCCGACTCGGACGCCTGCTACGCCGATCGTTTCCGGCCCGCCGACCCCGATGCCCCTCCGGCCGACGTCACCGGTGGCACCCCGGGTGTCCCCGGGTCCACCCCCGCGACCGGGCCTTAACGCAAGAACAGGCGGGCCTTAGTGCAGTAACAGGAAGGTCTGGAGCTCGCCGACGGCGGCACCGAGCAGGGCGCCGACGGTGATCAGGATCCACTCGTCGGCCTGGAAGGCGGGCCGCAGGATGCCTTCGAACTCCCGGGGGGTGAGGGCCTGCATCTTGGTCACCAGGGTGGCCCGGATGTCCATGGCGTCGGTGGCGTAGGAGGCGGCGTGCTGGAGGGTCTCGGGCAGGCGGGCCACCAACCGCTCGGTCACCGCCCGTTTCATCTGGCGGTACTCGGCCGAGCCCACGGCGAAGACCACCAGGGGCCGGGCCGGTCCCATCTGGGAGTCCACCACCGTCTGGATGTGCTTCTGGACGACGTGGAAGAGCCGGTCGGAGAACGGCCCCTGGAGCAGCGCCTCGAAGACGTGGGCCGGGGTGAGGACCTCGGCGGCGATCAGCTCGGCGTAGTCGCGGGCCACCTCCTGCTGGCGCTTGAGGAACAGGCCCTGCCAGGTCACGCCCAGGATCCGGCGGGGTTCCTTGGGGTGGAAGAGCATCTTGAGGGCGACCCAGTCGGTGGCGTAGCCGACGAACAGGCCGAAGGCGGGCAGGATCCAGGCCGCCTGGTAGAAGAGCCAGACCGTCATCTGCACGAGGCCGAGCCCGAAGCCGAAGACCAGTCCCGACCGGGCGATGAACCGGAACTCCCGGGCCCCCACGTCGGCGAACATCCGGTTGAGCAGGCGCTTGTCCCGCACCAGGTGGACCACGACCATGTGCTTGAGGTCGAAGACGTCCTCGATGTTGTCCCGCAGGTCGGCCACGATGGCCCGCACCGCCGCCGGGGCGTCGGATTTGACCCGCCGGACGATGAGGCCCCGGGCCGGTTCGGGGAGGGAATCCCACAGTCCCGGCTGGTACTCGGCCATCACCTCCCGGGCGATGTCGTCGACCGACTGGAGCATCGGCACCTCGATCTCGGCGGCCAGTCGCTCCGGGTCGAGGCGGGCCACGATCTCCCGGGTGCTGATCAGCCGGGAGGTCATGGTGTCGACGGCGATGGTGGCCATGCGGGCCGCCCGCTTGGGGATGATCCCCTGCCAGCCGAAGAACGGTTTGATGCCGACGAACTCGACGGGCGAGAACATCATGCGGATGGCCACCAGCTTGGTCACGTAGCCGATGAGGGCGGCCACGAAGGGCATGGACACGTAGATCCACACGTCCTCGGAGAACCGCTCGGCCAGGTCCTCGAGCATCGGCGGCGGAGCAGAAGTCCCACAGCGCCTGCCCGAAGGGGGTGAGGCGCAGGGACTGGCGCACCAGGCGGGCGCGGTTGCGCCGTTGGCCCTCGACCTCGGCCAGGATCTCCCGCACGGCGGAATCGGCTTCGAGCATGTCGTAGGCGACGTCCGACTCCGCCGCCTCGGGCCCGAGCTCCGCCACCCCCAGGTCGATGAGGCGGGCCACATAGCGGGGGACCAGATCGCGGCTGGGCACGCCGGCGGCGATCCCCACCGCGCTCACGGTGCGGACCGAGCGCCGGGGGCCCGAGCCCACCAGCGGCCCCACCTCCACGGTGACCACCGGCTGGGCCGGGCCACCGGCCAGGGTGGCCATGATGCGGGCCTCGTCGGGGAGGAGCTGGCGCAGCGTGTGGGTGAAGGCCTCCCGGCGGGCCTGGCCGGCGCTCTGGCTCACCGAGCGGTCGAGCAGGTCAGCCAGCAGGCGGTCGGGACAGCCGTCGGCCGACGGGCGGACCGGGTCGGGGATCTCGAGGCGTGCCTTCAGCTCCCGCAGGGCCCGGCGCTCCACCAGGCCCAGCATCCGCAGGCCCGCCTCCGCTCCCGGCAGCCTCGTGGCCAGGTCGCCGGCCACCCCGGCGAGGCGCTGGGCCGCTTCGGTCGCCTTCGCCGCCATGCTCGCCACACGACGACGTTAGTGGCGGGGTCAGCGGTCGGCTTCGGTGAGCCAGCGGGGAAGGGGCGGGGGCTCGAAGGCGCGCATCTCGTCCAGGAGCCGGTCGGGCCGTTCCTCGACCACCACCAGGCGGCGGTGGATCTCCTTGATGAAGCCTTCGGCGGTGACGTGGTCGAGGAACTCGACCAGCCTCGAAAAGTACCCGTCGACGTCGAGGAGGCCGCTCGGTTTGACCTGGAGGCCGAGCTGGCACCAGGTGAGGATCTCGAAGAGCTCCTCCAGGGTCCCGAGGCCCCCGGGGAGCGCGACGAACCCGTCGGACAGCTCGTACATGAGCGCCTTGCGCTCGTGCATCGAGCCCACCACCCGCAGGTCGGAGAGGTCGTGGTGGGCGATCTCCCGGCTCGTCATGTGCTGGGGGATGACGCCGATCACCTCCCCGCCCGCGGCCAGGCAGGCGTCGGCCAGGACCCCCATGAGCCCCACCCGGCCCCCGCCGTAGACGAGCCCGATCTCCTGGGTCGCCAGCACCTCGCCCATGGCCGCCGCCGCCTCGGCGTACACCGGCCGGCTGCCCGGGCTCGAGCCGCAGAACACGCACACCCGGCGCAGCACGAACACGACGGCAACGGTACCGTCGCCGGTGATGGTTGCGGAGACCCCGGCCCCTTCCGGGCCACCGGCGCTCATCGAGCTCGACGACCCCCACCGGGGCCGCCTGGTGGTCCACGGCGGCGAGACGGTGGTGCTCCTGGGCCCCTCGGGGGCGGGCAAGACGATGCTCATCCGGGCCCTCCTCGGGCTCTCGAACGCCGGTCCCGAGCCCGTCCTCGCTGTCCGGGGCCGGCCCGCCGGCACCCGCCAGCTGGCCGCCCTGGTCGGCTGGGTCCCCGAAGGTGACGGGGTGTTCCTCTCCGACACGGTGTGGGACAACGTGGCCCGGCCTCCCTCGGCGCCGCCCAACGACCCCACCCTGTCCCGTGACGCCCTCGACCTCGTGGGTCTGGCCGTCCGGGCCCAGGAACCGGTGGCCAACCTCCCCCGCCAGGGCCGGCGGCGGGTCGCCCTGGCCCGGGCGCTGGCCTCCCGCCGTCCGCTGCTCATCGTCGACGGGGAGCTCGACCCCGCCATCTGGGCGCTGTTCCCGGGCGTGATCGAGCAGGCCCCCGGCGTGGAGGCCGCCCTCCTGGCCACGGCCAGGGCCGGGGAGCGGGCGTGGGCGGCCGACAGCGTCGCCCTGGTGGCGGACGGGCGCATCGTGGCCCAGGCGCCGCTGGCCGAGCTGTTCGACTCGACGGACCCCGACGTCCGGGCCGTGTTGGCCTGGGTGGCGCCGTCAGGATCCTGACTCCCGGTGCCGCATGGCGCTTGGTGTCATCTTTCCTGATGTCAACGATCGTTGGATAAGATCGGTCGCATCCGCAGCGGCCCGGACGTCATGGGCCGATCGAGCCACCAAGGACACGACTTCATCGCATCAGGGGAGGAAGCATGCGGAAAGTCTCCGTTCGTTGGCGCTTGGCGTTGATTGCTACCGCCGGCGCATTGATCTGTGGCGCGACCGCCACCACCTCGACGGCGCAGGTGCTCAAAGCGCCGGATCTCATCGGCATGATCACGCTGCCGTTCGAGGAGGCCGGGGCCACGACCCCCCGCTGCGAGCCCGATCCGAACGCCACCGACGAGGTCATCTGCAAGCCGGTGGCCCAGGCGCTCGGCATGCTGAAGGACGGTCGGGTCTTCTACTGGAACGGCATCGAGGGCCACGAGAACATGAAGAACGGGACGGGTACCGACCTGTCCCCCGAGATGCGCAACAGCCGGGCCCGGATCATGGACCTGCGCAGCGGGTCGCCGCAGTGGACGGTCCCGACCAACGACGATGGTGGGGGCACGAACCCCGACGTCGAGCAGGGCTACGAGGGGACCGACGACCCCGTCGGGATGACCGGCGTTCCCGGTGAGCCCGGCGACGGCCTCGTCGGCAGCACCTGGGGATCTGCGGGCGGGCCGGCCCACAAGGGCGAGTCCCAGCCCGACGACGCGGCTGACAACGACACCGACATGTTCTGCTCCGACATGGTGTCCCTGGCCGACGGGCGCATCGCCTCCGTCGGCGGCAGCGACTGGTACAACGAGCCCGTCGCCATGGATCAGAACGAGGGTGACGACCGCCACCTCGGCCTCGTCGAGGTCAGCGGCATCCGCAACACCCAGATCTTCAACCCCGACACCAACGCCTTCGAACAGACCGGCCACATGAAGTACCAGCGCTGGTACCCGTCGGGCATCATCATGCCGGACAGCAAGATGATGGTGTTCAGCGGCGTCCAGAAGCTGATCAAGAGCACCCAGCTCTCCAGCGTCCGCCGGAGCGAGACCTGGGACCCGGCGACCGAGGCGTTCACCGAGAACTACACCGGCCCGTCCTCGGAGAACTCGCTGCCCACCCAGCCCCGCCTCTTCCTGGCCCCCAACGGCAAGATCTTCTACGGCGGTGCCGGCCAGAGCTGGATCCCCTTCGGCCAGGCGGCCGACGAGGCCCTCTGGGCGCTCCAGCAGTTCTTCGACCCGCAGACCAAGCAGTGGGAGGTCATCGGGGTCAATCCGCTCGGCGTCCACGACACCGCCTACTCCGCCGTCCTGCCCATGGATCCGCCCTACGACAAGATGTCGATCCTGACCTTCGGCGGGACCGAGGGGCCGTCACCGGGCAGCTGGGCGGCGATCCCGCTGTCGTCCATCACCACCGTCGACAAGCAGGGCAAGCTCGACTTCAAGATGACGGGTCCGCTCAACCACGCCCGTTGGTTCCCGACCGGCACGCCGCTTCCCGACGGCTCCGTCATCGCCACCCAGGGAGCCATCACTGCCGAACCGGTCATGCCCGGCAGCGAGGTGGCCGTGCACATGATCGAGCGGTTCAACCCGAAGACCCAGATGTGGGAGGACATGCAGGAGGCCGACCGGGACCGGACCTACCACAACACCGCCCTCATGCTGCCCGACGCCCGGGTGCTGATCGGTGGTCACTCGGCGGTGGGCCATTTCTTCGGCAACCGCGAGGACGCGGGCAAGCCCTTCCCCAACAACGACGCCGACCCGAGCTTCGAGGTCTTCAGCCCGCCCTACCTGTTCTGGGGCGAGCGGCCGAGGATCGAGCACGTGCAGTCCGGGATCGCCTGGGGCGAGACGTTCCCGCTCTCCGCCTCCGGGCCGGACGAAGTGGCCGAGGTCGTGGCCATGCGGATGCCCTCCGTCCAGCACTCCAACGACAGTGACCAGCGCACGCTCCGGCTCGCCTTCGAGGATCAGGGTGGCCAGCTGTCGGTCAAGGCTCCGCCCAACGGCGTGGCCGCGGCCCCCGGCTACTACTACCTCTTCGTCAACCGGGCGGACGAGAAGGGGCGAGGCATGATCCCGTCGGTCGCCCGCATCATCCGGATCGGCGAGACGAGTGACCAGGCCGAAGCCATCCAGCCGATGCGGGACGACGCTCCCGCCCCCGTGGGCGGCTCGGCCAGCCCCGACATCGACACCAGTGCCGGCGCCGAGTTCCAGCGGGGCGCAGGCAAGTCGGTGCGCGAGGCGCGAGCCTCGACCGCGGATGCCGCCGCACCGGTCATGCAGGGGCTGTCGACCCGGACGGCGAGCTCGTCCCGGCCCCTCTCGTCGTCCGTCCCGGCGCTGCCGGTGGCGAGCCTGGTGGCACTGGGCGCGACGGGCGTCTGGGGCCGGCGGTGGATCAGGCGGTCAAGGATCTGACCCGGCGGGACGGCAACCCCACCACGTGAAGAGGGGAGGCGCTGCCGGGCGCCTCCCCTGGGTTGCCACTCCCGTAACACTCGTGTTGTAGCCGACGGAGGGCCCTGGGCCAGGAGGGCCGGCCCAGCCCGGGGCCCTACCGTCGTCACCCCGGCGCGGGGCCGGGCCGTTAGCGTCCTCCGGGCCGGCGGCCCGGCCAGAGGCCGGGGCCCCTGTCCTTTGCCGGCGGTGCCAGCCAGCGGAGAGG
>JBOGFE010000092.1:0-4100 GCA_050741935.1 Acidimicrobiia bacterium
CCTCAGCTCTTCAGCGAGATGGCACCAGTTCTGCAGCCGCCCGCCCGCCAAACCCCGCCCCACAACGCGTGTAGCGCCACTCCGCCCCAGCGGTCAGAGCTGAACCCCGGGAATTCGAGAGTCCGAGCTAATGCCGGCGATGTGCGCTAGCGCCTCGCCGGCGCGCCCGACCGGTATTCGGCAATCGGACGGGATGTTCCGCGCCTTGCCTCACCCTTGGCGTCCTGGGGGCGTCCCGAACCACCACGGCAGCGGAGAGGTCCGCCTCGTGGTCGCTACGGTTCCAGCGTGCCCCCAGCTCGACCCGCCACCGTCCACCAGCTGAAGATCGTCCTCCGGGACACGGAGGTCTGGCGCCGCCTCCAGGTGTCGAGCACTGCAACCTTGGCCCGGCTCCACGACGTGATCCAGCGGGCGATGGGGTGGCAGGACTACCACCTCCACGAATTCGAGATTGCCGGCGTCCGCTACGGCATCGACGACGGAGAGGACTGGGGCGACCCGCCCAAGGACGAGCGGCGGGCGAAACTCGACCGGGTAGCGCCGGTGGGGATCAGCTTCACCTACCAGTACGACTTCGGGGACTGCTGGGATCACGACCTCGAGGTCGAAGCGCTCCTGCCGAAGGAGGCGGGGAAGCTCTACCCCAAGTGTGTGGCCGGGGCGGGGGCATGCCCGCCGGAGGACTGTGGCGGGACCACCGGCTTCGCCGAGCTCCTCGAGGTACTCGCCGATCCCGAGCACGACGAGCACGAGAGCATGCTCGAGTGGGTGGGAGGCGGCTTCGACGCCGAGCACTTCGACCTGGCCGCGGTCAACGAGTCGCTGTCGTTCATCGCCGATCGCCGGCAGCGCTGAGTGGCCGGCCTGGGCGGCTCCACAGGGCAGCAGATCCGCCCGAAGACGGATCTGCTGTGTCCAATCTGTGTCGCGGGCACCACCCCTTGGAGGTGCTCACCCGCTCTGACCTGCGGCGATACTGCGGAAAACCAGTGGAGGTGGCGGGAGTCGAACCCGCGTCTTCCGAGCTCTTGACAGGGCTTCTCCGAGCGCAGCCGGCGAGGAGATCTCGAGCGACGGCCGATCACCGGCCCGCAACCGTCGCTCCAGCTCGGAAAGGTGTCCCGGGAGGGCTCCGAGCCCGCCCCTCCGGTAAGCCACTCTGGATGACGCCCGGTCACCGGTCGAGCAGCAGAACCGGTGGGGACGCGCTACCTAGCCGAAGCTAGGCAGCGAGTGCGAAGTTGCCTTCGTCGTTTGTTTTTTTTCCCGGATTTTTTACGAGGACCCCGGGGTCCCTCGGCTCGCTTCACCTGCCTTGATCCTCAGAATCGAAACCAGGCACCCCCTTGTGGTTGCTACAGGGGAACCAGTGTAACGGTCAGTCGCCTTGCCGGGCACGGCCCTTCATGACCCGCTCGGTCTCCCGCTTGGCGTCGCGCTCGGCCATGGCCTGGCGCTTGTCCCACTGGCGCTTGCCCTGGGCCAGGGCCAGCTCCACCTTGGCCAGGCCGTCGCTGAAGTAGAGCTTGAGCGGCACCAGCGTCAGGCCGGACTCGTTCAGCTTGCCCACCAGGCGGTCGATCTCGCCCCGGTGGAGCAGCAGCTTGCGGCGGCGGGTCGGGTTGTGCTGCTCCCGGGCGAAGGCGTAGGGCGACACGTGCATGGCGTACAGCCAGACCTCGCCGCCTTCGACGCGGGCGTAGGAGTCGGCCAGGTTGGCCCGCCCCTCCCGGATGGACTTCACCTCCGAGCCCACCAGCATGATGCCGGCCTCGTAGACGTCGAGGATGTGGTACTCGTGGCGGGCGCGGCGGTTGCTGATGGCCACCCGCTCCGCGCTCTTCTTCGGCATGAGCCCCACGCTACCCAGCCGTTAACCTGCGCCGGCATGCCCGGCTCGATTCTCGGCCATCCCGTGCAGCGCACCGAGGACCCGAAGATCCTCCTCGGCGCCACCCGCTACGTCGACGACCTCGAGGAGCCCGGCGCCCTGCACGCCCTCTTCGTGCGCTCCACCATGGCCCACGCCCGCCTGGAGGGCATCGACACGGGGGAGGCGGCGGCCGTACCCGGAGTCGTCGGCGTGTTCACCGCCGCCGATCTGGACCTCGCCGACCTCGCCCCGCTGGCCATGGTGCCGACTCCCATGGGCCGGCCGCCGCTCGCCCGTGACACGGTCCGATACGTGGGTGAGGCGGTGGCGGTGGTGGTGGCCGAGAGCCGCGGCGCGGCCGCCGACGCCGCCGGCGAGGTCATCGTCGACTACGAGCCCCTCCCCCCGGTGGTGGACCCCACCCGGGCCATCGACGAATCGAGCGGGCTGCTCTTCCCCGAAGCGGGCACCAACGTGGCCGTCCTCCTCGACTACGGGCGGCGCCCGGACGTCTTCGACGGCGCCGACGTGGTGGTGAGCGGCCGCTTCCGCAACCAGCGGCTCGCCCCGGTGCCCCTGGAGGTCAACGCCGCGCTGGCCGTCCCCGGGGACCGGAACGGGGCGCCCGGGATCACCCTGTGGGTCTCCCACCAGCACCCGGCCACCGTCCGGGAGTCGCTGGCCCAGGCCCTCGGCCTGCCCCCCGAGCAGGTGCGGGTGGCGTGCCCGGCCGTCGGGGGCGGGTTCGGGGCGAAGATGCGCTTCTACGTGGAGTACATCGTCGTCGCCACCCTGGCCGGGCGCCTGGGCCGGCCGGTGCGCTGGGTCGAGACCCGGTCGGAGTCGATGACCAACATGACGCACGGCCGGGGCCACATCCACGACGTCGAGGTGGGGGTCCGCTCCGACGGCACCGTGGTCGGCATCCGCTGGGACGTCATCGCCGAGGCCGGCGCCTACCCCGTGATCGGCGCCATCCTGCCGATGTTCACCTACCAGATGGCCACCGGCGTCTACCGGATCCCGAAGGTCGACTTCAAGGCCACCGCGGTGGTGACCAACACGACCCCCGTGGGGGCCTACCGGGGGGCGGGGCGCCCGGAAGCCGCCGCCTCGGTGGAGCGGATCATGGACATGGTGGCCCACCAGCTGGAGCTCGACCCCGTCGAGGTCCGCCGGCGCAACCTCATCCCGCCCGACGCCTTCCCCTACGCGGCGGCGACGGGCGCCGTCTACGACTCGGGCGACTACGGAGCCGCCCTCGACGCCGTCCTCCACCTGGCCGGCTACGACGAGCTCCGGGCCGAGCAGGCCAAGCGGCGGGCGGCCGGCGACCCGGTGCTGCTCGGCATCGGCGTGAGCGTGTACGTGGAGGTGACCGGGGCGGTGCCCAACCCCGAGTACGCCTCGGTGGAGGTCCACCCCGACGGCACGGTCACGGCCGTCACCGGTACCGCCCCCCACGGCCAGGGCCACGAGACGGCCTTCGCCCAGATCGTCTCGGCCACCCTGGGGGTGCCCATGGAGTCCGTCCGGGTGCTCCACTCCGACACCGACGTCGTGCCCGAGAGCGGCGGCACCATGGGCTCCCGGTCCCTCCAGTTCGGGGGCAGCTCGGTCCTGCGCTCGGCCGAGGTCGTGCTGGAGCAGGCCAAGGCCCTGGCCGCCGAGCTGCTCGAGGCCGCCCCGGGGGACATCGTGCTCACCGAGGACGGGCGCCTCGGGGTGGCCGGCTCGCCGGCCCAGGCCTTGTCCTGGGGCGAGTTGGCCTCGGGCGGGGACGGGCCGCTGGTGGCGGCCGAGAAGTGGGGTCAGTACTCCAACACCTTCCCCTTCGGAGCGCATGTGGCCGTGGTCGAGGTCGACACCGACACCGGGGCGGTGAGCCTGCAGCGGATGGTGGCGGTGGACGACTGCGGGCGGATCCTCAACCCCCTGCTGGTCACCGGCCAGGTCCACGGCGGGCTGGCCCAGGGGATCGCCCAGGCCCTCTTCGAGGAGGTGGTCTACGACGCCGACGGCACGCCCCTCACCTCCACCCTGGCCGACTACCTGGTCCCCTCGGCGGCCGAGCTGCCCAGCTTCGAGACGGCCCACACGGAGACGCCGAGTCCCCACAACCCGCTCGGCGCCAAGGGCATCGGGGAGTCGGGGACCATCGGCTCCACCCCGGCCGTGCAGAGCGCGGTGGTCGACGCCCTCGCCCACCTCGGCGTCCGCCACC
>JBOGFE010000093.1:0-27311 GCA_050741935.1 Acidimicrobiia bacterium
GGCCGCTCCAACAACGTCGGGAAGCTCGCCCTCTGGCTGGCGCTGGGCCGCAACGCGACCGTGGTGTCCTGCGACAAGCACACCGCCGATGCCGGGATGCTGGCGCACTTCACCCGGCAGGCGGACGTCCTGATCGTCGCCGCCGGTGTGCCGGGCCTCGTCACGGGGGACATGGTGAAGGACGGGGTCATCGCCGTGGACGTCGGGATCAATCCCGTCACCGACCCGGCCACCGGCAAGACCCGTCTCGTGGGCGACATCGCAACCGACGACGTCGCCACGAGGGCCGAAGCCGTCACGCCGGTCCCCGGGGGTGTCGGTCCGATCACCGACGTGTGGCTGGTGCACAACGCCGTCCGGGCTGCGACCGCACTGCACGATCTCGCCAAGCCGGCCTGGCTCGTGCCGTGATCGAGGCAGGAGGAGAGGCAGATCCTCGCGCCGGCCGCTCCGGGTAGCGCCACCAGCGCCCGCCGACCGAGGCTCGATTCGCACCCGGTCCTACCGGCGGCGTCGGTCCTCGCCGTGCTCGGCGCGCTGGCCCCCGACACCGACGTGGTGGTCGTGCGGGACGGGCCTTCCTGGGTCATCGGGGTGGAGCCCGAGCAGGTCGTGTCCGCCCGGGGGGAGGAAGCCTTCGCCGCCGTCGACGGCCTCCACCGGGGTTGGTGGGCCGGCTTCCTGGCCTACGACATGGGACGGGCGGTCGAGTCCGTCACGCCTCGGATCGCCCACGATCCCTGCCTCCCCGACCTGGCGCTGGCCCGCTTCGACGCCCGGTTGAAAACGATCTCGGGCGGGTCTGCGAGTACGGAACGGTCCAGGTGCCGTCCCTGTGTGCGGTCGAGCGGCACCCGGGCCTTCATCATCTCGTGAGCACGGTGGTGGGGAGGCTGCGTCCCGAGGTGGGGACGAGCGGGCTGCTGCGAGCCACCTTCCCGCCCGCCTCCATCACCGGCGCACCCAAGCCCCGCGTCCTCCAGGCCATCGAGGACCTGGAAGCGTCCCGCCGCGGGGTCTACTGCGGTGCGGTCGGGTGGATCGACGCCGACGCCGAGGCGCTCGATCTCAATGTCGCCATCCGCACGTTCGTGGTGACGGCACAGGGCACCCAGCTCGGGGTTGGTGCAGGCATCGTCGCCGACTCGGACCCCGGCGCCGAATGGGAGGAAACGGAGCTCAAGGCGGCCCGGCTCCTGGCCGCGGCCGGGAACCGCCGGTAGAAGGGCCCGGAAGGGCCACACCGGCCGAGGCGAGATAGGCGGCGGAGCGGTCGAGCCAGTCCCCTTCGAGCTGTCCCAGGCTGACGTTGAGTTCCACGAGGGTCGCCGCGGCCTGTGCGGCTGCTCGAGCCAGCAGGACGGCTGTCACCGCGTCGCCCTCGAGGTTGGGATTTCCGTCCTGGAGCAGTCGCGAGGCAGCGGCGGCCGTCTCCGACGCCAGGTGGGTGATCTCGAGCGGTACCTCCGTGGCGCGCTCGAAGGCCTGCCGGATCTGTCGCCGGCGCCCATCGGGGTCGGCTTCCTTCGGCCGCGCGTAGGCGGCTCGGACTTCCCCATAGGCGGTGGCGTCTTCGTCGGCCAGGGCCAGGGCTCGGCGGAGGAGGCTTTCGGCGCCGGCCACGATGGCGGGAGCCTCATCGAGTTGCTTGCCGGACAGTCGCCCCACCATGGCGACGAGGGCCGCGGCCAGGGCCACGGTGGTGGCGGCGGCGCTGCCGGCGGCGACACTGCCGCCGCTCGGGGTCGGCTGATCCGACGCCACCAGCTCGAGGAACCGGCTCAGTGATTCCTCCCCGAAACTGGTTCTGTCCAATCTGCACATCCCTCGCCGACCGGGGGCGTCGCTATTGCACCACCAGCTTGGTGGTCATCCCGAGGTCCCGGTGGACCTTGCCGTCCTGGTTCTTGAGGGTGCACTGGAGGGTGTACGTGCCGGCCTCCAGCTCCAGGGCCAGCGGCGGGACGGTCGCGCCCAAGGGAATGGCCGGGGTCTGGCCCACGCTCTCACCCTGGTCGTCGAGGACCTCCAGTCGGTGATTCTGACTCCCGGCATTCGCAACCTTGAACAACACCTTGGGGCCCTTGGCCACGGGGTCCCCCCCGATGGAGTAGTCGACCAGCAGGTACGAGAGCACGGAGTCGGCGTTGTCCTGGCCGAATGGCTGACCGCCCCCGGCAAGGCCGCAACCCACCCCGACGACGGCGAGCAGCACAGTCAACACGAACGGCGCGACCCTCCCTCTGCCCACGGGACACCTCCTCGTAACTGAAGCTACCAGCGGTTCCGAGTGAGCCATGGTCGACCCCTCCCGCGTGGTTTACCGTATCAATGCAATGTTGTTAGGTTCCCATCTTCAGAGGGGAGGGTGACGGGAAGCGTGAGCACGCCGGTGGCCGGGAGAACGATGGCCGACCCCTCCGTCCGCACTGCGGCGGGGGACTGCGTTCGGGGGCACGTACAGGGCGACGGTGTGGAGCTCGCGTTCCGCCGGTGGCCCGGCGATGGTCCTCCGGTGGTGGCCGTCCATGCCCTCACCGCCTCGTCCCTCTCCTTCGGAGGTGTCGCCGAGCGACTGGCCGGCCGCCGGCCCTTGCTCGCCTTCGACCTGCGGGGCCGGGGCGACTCGGACAAGCCTTCCGGACCCTTCGGGATCCTCCAGCACGTCCGCGACCTCGACCTGGCCCTGAGCCGTCTGCGGGTTCACCGACCGGTGGTGGTGGGTCACTCCATGGGCGCCTACGTGGTCGCCGCCCTGGCCGCCTTCCGGCCGGAGCGGGTGGCGGGAGTCGTCCTTCTCGACGGCGGTCACCCGCACGCCCTGCCACCACACGCCGACCCGGATGCGGTCCTGGAGCGGATCCTCGGCCCGGTGCTCTCCCGACTGCGCCTGTGCTTCCGGAACCCGGACGCCTACCTCGACTACTGGCGTGACCTTCCCTACTTCCGCCACGTCGACGGTCGATCCGACTGGGGGCCATGGGTGGAGGCGTTCCTGGCCGACGACCTCGCCGACACCGGTGACAGGGGGTTCCGGCCCAAGGCCGACGAGATGGCGGTCCGGGCCGACTTCGCCGACACCGGTGACAGGGGGTTCCGGCCCAAGGCCGACGAGATGGCGGTCCGGGCCGACTTCGCCGACATGTCCCGGCCCGTTGCGGTCGAGGCCCGGCTGCGGGTCCTGGCCGAGGCGCGGATCCCGGTGGTGGTGGTGCGGGCCGAGAAGGGCCTCACCCCCGCCGACCCGCCGGTCGTCTCCGACGCCGCCCTCGGGCTGATCCGGAGCATCCTGCCCGACGTCGTCGAGCACACCGTGGCCGACACCACCCACTACACGATCCTCCTCGGCCGCCCCGGCGCGTCCACCGTGGCCGATCTCCTGGTCCGCCTCGGCGAACGATCCGGCCCGTAGCCCATGCTCGAGGAGCGAAACCCACCGCAACGGCAGGCCCCGGGAACGCCGCGAGAGTGGTTGCGTTGGGCTGCTGAGGCGGCGATGTCTCTCCGGCGCGGGAACCTTGGGAAAACGGCCGCTTGCCCTTGGGAAACGCGTCAGGTGCCGATATAGTTACAAATCAGCACTACACCACTAAAAGGAGCTGCTTCATGCAACTGCTCAAACGATCACTGCCTCTTGTTTTCGCCTTGGGCCTCGTGTTCGGAGTCGCCTCGGCGGCCCAGGCCGACGATCATTGCGCCCGCGGTGGCGGCGGTGCAGAGTGCCAGGGGCCGATTGACAATGGTGGCAGCGGCCTTCCCGGGCCCGGCCCCGGCGTTCTTTGATCCAGTCGTAACACCTGGTTCCATCGTGCCAGCCGGGGATCACTCCGGCTGGCACGATCGCGTTCGGCGGCGCCCGTCCAGGCGATCAGCGGTTCACCAGCTCGGGGATTCTCGTAGGGCTGAGCGGCGCCTCGGCCCTCGTGGCCGACCGCCGGCATCTCCTGTCGGCGGTGTGCCCGTCAGAGGGAAGATCTTGGTGGGGACGTTGAGCTACCCCGTGGTGGCCAGCTAAACTGGCGATGCGTTTGCTCAAGTCAAACGTATGCCTAGTCGGGCACTCACACCAAACATAGAAGCTGAGTACTCACAACCGTAGTAGGGGGAGCGGTTTCATGAAGAAGATCTTCGCTGGTCTGGCTATGGCTACCATGATTTCCGTTGTGGGGCTCCCCGCGACGGCGCTGGCGGAAGGACAGGAGCCCGGCGGGCCCCACTGTGGCGCGGTTGGGATTCTCCCGCCTCAGATTCCCATCAACCCCGGGTGCGGAAACGGGAACTGAGCGATAGCGTGACGGGCCAGGAGGCCGAACGGGTGACCATGTTCTCCGTGGGCCCCGTCGAGTAAGCGCCATATGCTGTAACAAGCCGTCCCCCGGCATCTTGGTCGGGGGACCGCTGTCGTCCGGGGGCTCGGACCGATGTGGGTTGCCGAGCTCCGGGGAAGGGCCTGGCAAAGGTTCGGCAGGGGTCCGCGTCCGTTCTGGTTGGTGTGGGGATCCCAGTCTCACGCTCAGTAAGAGTGGGACCACAAACTGGCCCTGTCGATTGTCGGTACAACCCTTGACGTCGACATTTGTACCGAATAATGTCTGACTGCGGGGGTGGATGTTGCATCCGCTCGCGACGCTGCACTGCGGTGGCGACACGGCATGGGTCCTCTTGAATATGTGAGCACCCAAATTCCGTGAGAACCATAGATCATAAATGCACTTCTCAACACCAAAACGCAGATTCCAACGCCACAGGGGGAGCTACATGCGGAAGACCGCGAAGCAATTAGCGTTACTAGGAATCGCCGCTTTAGCTATGTCACTCACATCAGTGGGCGTCGCAAAGGCGGCCTTCGGGCCCGGCGAGGTTTTCGGATTCGAATGGACTGAGTGGGGCGCAGCCGAATCCACCCAGACCGTTGCGATCACGGCGCACCAGGGGAAGAGCCTCGTGACGCAGCGCTACATCATCCAGCCGGGTTTCGACGGCCTGTGGCCCACGCACCAGGGTCCGCAGTCGGTCATGATGGTCGAGGGTTCTGGGCTGAACACTTACGAAGGCTGCGGCACGGAAATGGTGCCGTGGGAAACCGGCAAGGCTTACTACCGTGATGGCTCCGCGAGTCCTCTCGGTCTGCGGGTCACGAACGCCGGGAGTGAGACGACCCAGCTCATCGTCACCTATGTCGATGTGAGCCCGGATGACCACTTCAGCACCCTCCCCTGGGGCGATGAAGCCAATGTCCAGGCTGCGTGCACCAGCCCTTCCACCGAGGGGTTCAAGATGCACGAGTATGGTCGTGGCCCGGCCGCGACTGACATTCCCTGGGACCACGAGGCCGGCACCATGACCATCTCCATGAACTGGATGGTGGCACCCCGGTGGCAGTTCGTTTGGCACACCCACCCGCCGACGTTCATCACCCACCTGCGTGGGAACCTCCGGGAGTACATCGGTTGTGACGTCACCCTCGACTGGGAGCAGGACGTGAACTACCTGCACAGCCCGGGTGCTTACTCCCGTCCGCAGGAGCGGGCCCGGAACATCGACTACGACGACAATGCCGAGTTCATGACGATGTTCACCAAGGCTCCGAAGCAGCGGACCAGAGGACAGATCCCGGTCGAGTTCACGGCTCCGCCCGACGGCTGCCTGACTGACGGCACCGTGACGAGGACCGACTGACAGAGCTACTCGCACTCGCGAAGGAGGGGGCGACCTTCTCCGTCGGAGAGCATCGAGTACACTGAGAATCATCGGGTTGACCCCGCCCTCGGGCGGGGTCAACCTGGTTATTGAGGCCGGTGACGCGAGCGAAGGGGAAGTCGGCATGGGGACTCCGGGGGAAGTCGAGATGGGGACTCCGGAGGAAGTCGAGATGGGGGCTCCGGCGGAAGCATCACCGGAGGAGGAGTGCACCATTCCGAATGGTCTCCTCAAGAACCTTCTCGTTGCCGCGTCCGTCGGCGCCGGCGGGATTCACCTGTGGGCGGCCTGGGCCCATTCAGGGATCACCCGGGTACTCGTCTTCTTCATCGTGGTCGGCGCTCTGCAGCTCTGGTTGGCTGCTGCCGTCGTCTGGGTCCGAAGCGTCCCGTGGTCGCTCCTGATCGGGGGAGCCGTGGTCAACGCCGCGGTGGTGGTGGTCCATGTCCTTTCGCGCATCACAGGCGTGCCTGGTCAGCCGAAGGCGCTGAACATGGACGAGATCATGAACGCGGCGATCGCGAACCCTGGACCATCGAAGGGGTTCATGGTCCACTCGGAGAGCTTCGGGTTGCCCGACACGACAGCCTCGCTGCTGGAGATCGCCGTGGTCGTGGCCGTCGTTCTGTTGGTTCGGGCGAGGCGCCGGAGCTCACGCCTCGAGTCTGGAATCGACGAGACCGTGGACGTCGGGACCGGCGTAGCGTAAGACGACTGCATCAGACCCGGATCAGCCGGGGACCTGCCGGCACGGCGTGCCGGGCCTCACCTCCCATCACATGACCTTGATCGTGCCCGTCATGTAGGTGTGCAGCCCGCAGTCGTATTTGTACTCACCCGGCTGCTCGTACGTGATCGAAAAGGACTCACCCTTGTTCAGTTCCTTACTGATCGGCGTATTGAGGTCACTGATGTCCTGCACATTGTGAGGCGCATCGTCGTTGTTGGTCCAAGTCACCTTGGTGCCGGGGGGAACCTGGAGCTCCGCCGGTTCGAACAGGAAATTGGTGATGGCCACGGGTGTCCCGCCCTTGTTCCCGGCAGCCGCGGCTTCCGCGCCGTCGGCTTCGGCACCATTCGCTTCTGCGCCGTCGTTCTTCGCATCCGCGCCGCCGCACGCAGAAAACAGAAGGACGACGCCCAGGCCGAGGGCCAGGGCCCACCGACCACCTGATCGGAGAATGGAGTGTCCCACGGCAACCTCACCTTTCTATTGCGAGCTGAGACAATCTAACGCTTGTGACCAGGGATTTCCGAAACGCCGCTGGAGAGCTTTGGCCTCGACATGTGGGTTCGCCGACGGGGGTCAATCACACCGATGCATGGCGCGCTTCAAACCGAAATTCACCTCGTTGGGGACACCCTCAGGGGCTGCGGTCGCCGCCCCACGAGAGCTAGGCGACGGTGATGGGATGGGCGACGACGGCGCCGTAGTTCATCCCCTGCTGGTTCCACGGGATGGTGTCCGGTTGGACCTTGCCTTTGGTGTCGTAGGCGCGAGCCCTGATCTTGTACTCGCCGGCGGTCGGTTCCCACGGGAAGTGCCAACGCGCCCAGGCCTTCGGCTCGTTGGGCCCGGTGATCTGGGCGGGGGCCCACGTCGTTCCGTCGTCGACGCTGTACTCGACCTTCGAGACCCCGTCGGGGCCCCATGAGCGGCCACGAATGGTCTGGGCGCTGGGCGTGAGCTTGCCCGGCCAGGAGAGTTCGAACGCGCTCTTCATGACCTGGGTCTCCACGACCGGGCCGTTGCGCGGGGGTTCGGGCTGGTAGGTCGGGCCGATGTAGACGTAGAGCGTGGTGTTGTGCGGCACGTAGACGGGTTCCTCCGCCACCTCGATGTTGCCGACCCACTTGACGTTCTGGTCGCCGACCCACCCCGGAACGAGCGCTCGCACAGGGAATCCGTGGTCGGGGGGAAGGCGATCGCCGTTCATCGCGAAGGCCAGGAGCGTGTCGTCCTGCATGGCCTTGGCGATGGACATCGGCCGTCGCAGCTTGGACTGGTCCAGCGCTCCCGGCACAACGTCCACGGCGCTCTTCTTGACGCCCGCCCGCTCCAGAATTGCGCCCAGCGGGATACCCGTCCACTCGGCCACGCCGACGGCGCCCAATCTCCACTGGGGGAGAGGGGTCTTCAGATCCTTCTCGCCCGCGACGAACGTCATCTCACCGAGCACCTCATTGAAGAAGGTGCGCCCGTTCCCGGCGCATTCGACATAACGGATGACCGAGGTGACCTCGGGCAGGGCCAGGAACTGGTCATACGTGAACTCGAGCGGCGTGGTCACCCCAGGGCCGGAGAGGGTGAGCTTCCACTCCTTCTCATTGAGCCGGGGCGTCGCGGTCGACTGGCGGACGAAGAACAGCTCGTTGGGAGTCAGGTAACCGCGGCCGTGCATGTTCTGCCACAGCATCTCGGCGTTGTAGCCGAGTGATTCCATGTAGATGAACTTCGAAGGGGGAATGTTCTTCACGATGGCGGCCTGAGGCTTGGGCCCCGTCGACGACGTGGTCGTTGCCTTCGCCGCCGACTCCCCGCCGTTGGAGGTGCAGGCGCCCAGGACGGCCCCGCCACCGACCAGTCCGGCGAGCTCGAGGAAGCGTCGACGCGAGAGGCCCCGCTTCTTCGCTTCTCGCCAAACTTGCTCATCAGCGCGCGCCTGGTAATAGGCGTCCATCTCGACTTCGTTACTCATGAGCGCATCCCCCCCGCACGGAGCCCGAGTCGGGAAATTGTACATACATTAGGAGCAAAGCGACCACCGTCGCGGGCGGGCCCTGTCAGTTCGTGCTAGCACTCAGGCCCCCGCGGCACGGCGTTCGGCCGCGTCGACGGCGTTGCGCATCAGCAGGGCGACCGTCATGGGGCCGACCCCGCCGGGCATCGGCGCCAGCCACCCCGCCACGTTCTCCACCCCCGGGGCGACGTCACCGACCAGGCCCGCCTCGGTGCGGGTGATGGCCACGTCGAGGACGGCCGCTCCCGGCTTCACCATGTCGGCGGTGATGAGGCCGACCCGCCCCGCGGCTGCGACCAGGATGTCGGCCTGGCGGGTGAAGGCGGCCAGGTCCCGGGTGCCGGTATGGCACTGCGTCACGGTGGCGTTGGCGTTGGGCTCCTTGAGCGAGAGGAGCATGGCCAGGGGCCGGCCCACGGTCGTACCCCGCCCCACCACCACCACGTGGGCGCCGGCGACCGGCACGTCGTGGCGGACGAGGAGCTCCTGGCAACCGAGCGGTGTGCACGGCCGGGGGCCCGGGAGGGCGAGCGCCAGGCGGCCCAGGTTCACGGGATGGAGGCCGTCGGCGTCCTTGTTCGGGTCGATGGCGCCGAGCAGCTCTCCGGCGTCGAGCTGGTCTGGTACGGGCAGCTGGACGATGTAGCCGTCGATCCCGGGGTCGGCATTGAGCTCGGCGATGAGGTCGAGCGCCTCCTTGCGGGAGGTCTCCGCCGGGAGGTCGTGACGGATCGAGGCGATCCCCACCTCGGCGCAGGACTTGTGCTTCCGGCCGACGTAGGCGTGGCTCCCGGGGTCGTCCCCGATGAGCACGGTCGCCAGCCCGGGCACCACCCCCCGCCCGGCCAGCGCCGCCACCCGCTGGCGCAGCTCGTCCTTGATCGCCGCCGCGGCGGCGTTGCCGTCCATCTTCGTGGCGCTCATTCCTCGTTCTCCTCTATCCCGGACGGCCGAAACCGGCGGGGGATGATATGCGACCCGACCGTCACGCCCCGATCATGAGAGCGGTGGCGTACATGAGTACGAAGCCGGCGGCGGCGCCGCCCAGGAGCGCCCCGGGGGCGTCGGCACGGCGGCGGGCGTAGCGGGCGAGCTCGTCGACGACCTCGGCGATGGCGCCCACGCCGATGGCGAGGAAGAGGGCCCCGAGGATGTCGGAGTAGGCAAAGCCCCCGATGAGGGTCCCGGTGATGGTGGGGAGCCCGGCGACGGCGCCGAGGGCGAGGAGGTGACGCCAGCTGGGGAGGCGGAACATGGTGGGGGAGGCGATGCCGATGCCCTCGGTGATGTTGTGGAGGGCGAAGCCGACCACCAGGGCGGTGCCGAGCGCGACCTCGCCGCGGGCGTGGGCGGAGCCGATGGCAAGGCCCTCACCGAAGTTGTGGAGGCCGATCCCGACCGCGATGAGGTAGGCGAGGTTGAGCGGGCTGGCATTGCGCTGCGCCGCCCCCTTGCCCCGGCGGCCGCGGGACATGTAGGCCAGGGCGCCGTAGGTGCCGGCCGCCCCGGCGAAGACGAGGGCGGGTCCCTGCATGACGGAGGCCAGCTCTCCGGCCAGCTCGAGGGACTCGCCCAGGGCGTCGACGCCGAGGAAGATCAGGAGCCCGGCCGTGACCCCGAGGAGGAAGCGCAGGCCCCGGCGACCCAGGCGGGCCAGGGCGGGCAGGAACAGCAACCCCAGGAAGACGGGGATGACGCCCACGTAGGTGCCCAACACGACGTAGCCGAGCACGGTGCGACCGCCCGTCGTCGGGGTGATGGCGGCGGCTTCGATCTCATGGACGTGGGTGGTGCCCGTGGAGTCCACCACGGCGATGGCGAGCGGCTCTCCCGCCACCCACGGATAGGGGATGCGCACCTCGGCGGAGTCGAGGCGCTCCAGGTGGGGCCCGGGGTCCACCGTGAAGACCCGGTAGGCCTCGTCGACCAACACCTGGCTGACCTCGATGGCCTCCGGCCCCGTGTTGCGCACCTTGGCGGTGACCACCTCGGGGCCCAGCGTCACCCGCTCGAAGGTGATCTCGGGGATGGCCGCCGGCTGGGGCCGCAGGAGTCCCTCCAGGCCGGTGCTGCGCATCAGCACCAGGGCACCCAGGGTGGCGGCCACTGCCACCACCAGCCCGACCACCCACCACCAACCGGCGCGCGCCGCCGGTTCGGCGACGACCGCCGACTCCGCTCCGCTGCCTACCGGCTCCTCGAGGTCCGTCGGTCCTTCCCCCCGGGACGCAACCCGCTGGCGGAGCCACACGACCCCGGCGGGCAGGTTCATTCCCTTACCTCGAACATGCCCGTCCAGCCCAGCTCGGAGAACTCCGTCTGGTGGGCGTGGAACATGTAGGTGCCGGGGAACTTGTAGGTCAGCTCCAGGACGGCCCGCTCGGCCTGGGCCAACACGCACACGTCGGTGACGTTGTTGGGCGTGCGCAACGTCCCCGTTCGGTACTCGGAGAAGAAGTTGGCGTGGGTGTGGAGCGAGTTGACCGGGTCGAACTCGGTGATGTTCACCAGGTAGATCCGAACGAGCTCCCCGACCTTCAGCCCGATGGGGTGGCGCACGTAGTGGAACGCCACCGTGTTGACCGCGTACACCTCGTTCTCGCCGTCGAGGTTGGTGTCGAAGCCGTTCATCGTCATCACCAGCTCGCGCGCCGGCGGGCGCCCCTCGGGTGGGTCGACGATGAACACCCCGTAGAGACCCTTGTGGATGTGGCGCTTGAGCGGCGGGACGTGACAGTGGTAGAGGTGCAGCCCGAACGGCTCGGCGTCGAACTCGTAGGTGAACTCCCCTCCGGGAGCCACCACCTCGAACACCCCGTCCATCCCCGCGGCGTGGATGCCGTGGAAGTGGATGGTGTGAGCGTGGGTCCCGGCGTTGATGAAGTGGATCCGCAACCGGTCGCCTTCGGTGCAGCGCAGCGTGGGCCCCGGCACCTGCCCGTTGTAGGTCCACGCCGGGAACATCACCCCCGGTGCGACCTCGATCTCCTGGTCGTAGGCGACCAGCTCCCACTCCCGCAGGACCCGCCCGTCCGCGAGCTTCGAAACGGTGCCGTAGTCGAAGTCGGTGAGGTACGCCGTCGGATCGAAGCGGGAGAGATCCACCTCTCCGATCACCATGTTTCCGCCATGGGCGGCGTCGTGAGGGGTGCCTTCCGCGGGCATGGTGACGCCTGCGGCCCGGGTGGACAGCGTCGCCGCGCCACCGGCGGCCAGGGTGCCGGCTCCGGCCAGCAGCTGCCGGCGGGAGAGACGTCGGTTGAAGAAAGTCATGGCGGCCCTCCCGTCTTCTCCGACGTGATGACGTCCTCCTCCGGAACTGTTCGGGCTACTGGCTTCCTCGGCGCTTCACGTAGGCGTCGACGAAGTCGGCCGCGGCCTTGCTGCCGCCCGCGAACGCCTTCACCGCTTCCACGTGCAGGAGCTCGAGGGCCCGCTCCTTGATCTTGTTCGCCTGCTGGTCGATCAGCAGCTCTTCCCGGTCGCGGGGCCGGGGAAGATCGACGTCGATCAGCTCACAGACCTTCGTCGGGATGCACGACATGATGATCAGGCGATCGGCAAGGAAGATCGCCTCGTCAATGTCGGTCGTGATGAAGAGGCTGGTACGCGGGTTCTCCTCGAGCAGGCCACTGAAGTACTCCTGCATCAATCCTCGGGTCATGTGGTCGAGCCCCCGGAAGGGCTCATCCAGAATCATGATCTTGGGGTCGTTGATGAGGGCCCGGGCGAGCTCGGCCCGCCGCTGCATGCCGCCGGAGAGCTGGGTCGGGTACTTGTCGCGGAAGTCCCGCAACCCCACCCGCTCGAGGAGCGTCTCGGCCCGTTGTCCCATTTCCTTCTTGTTGAAGCCGCGCGCCTTGGGCCCGAACATGATGTTCTCGTATGTCGTCAGCCAGGGCAGCAGGGCGGATTCCTGAAAGACGACCAGGCGGTCCCAGGAAGGCCCGCCGACACCCTTTCCGTCCAGGAGGATCTTGCCCTTGGTGGGACGCTCGTAGCCGGCGATCAGGAAGGCGATGGAGCTCTTCCCGCACCCGGACGGCCCGACCATGACGGACACCTTGCCGGGCTCGAGCAGGAACGAGCATTCCTCGACGACCTTCTTGGCCAGCGGACCTTCTCCGTAGACCTTGGTCACTCCCTGGAGCTCGATCTTGCTCCCGGCCGTGACCCGGGGAGCGGCGCCTTTCAGTGTGGGGCTCTCGACGGACTCGGTGCTCACTTCTCCAGCCTCCCCTTCCCGACGGGCGTACCGCTCAGGTTGTCCTGTATCACGGCTTCAGCTTGTTGTTGCAGGATTCCGGACGATGTGCCGGACACACGTACTCCCCGAAGTCTCTGTCGATGATCCCTGACAATTGTGCCAGTCGCAATCGACCGCCCATCAGACCGGCGCCTTGTCTGTATCGAGCGGGGAAGCGGCGGAAGCGAGCTTCGGAGCCGGCTTCTTTCCCCTGATCCGACGGGCGAACGTCAAGGCCGCCGGCTGGTACAGGACATGGGAGAACTTGGAGAACGGGAAGTAGACGAACAGGGCGAAGACGAAGACCAGGTGGACGGCATAGGCGGGATAGGCCAGGCGGACACCGGCGAAGCGCAAGATCTCGGTCGCGAACCCGGAGAGGGCGGTGAGCGCGAGGAGGACCGGGAAGAACCACTCCGAGTAGGCCGACTTCCCGGAGTCGGAGGGGCGCTTGAGATGGCCGGCGAGCGTCTGGCCCAGCCCGATGAGCAGGGCGATCCCGCCCACGTTTCCGACGATCTTGACCGGGTCCCAGATCGGCAGCGACAGCTTGTTGTCGTGCCACTCGATCCCGAGGAGGGGAAAGATCTCGGTGTAGAGGGCGGCGCCGGTGGTGGCCGCCACCAGCCCGATGAACCCGTAGGACATCGCCAGGTGGGATCTCCGCCGGACCTGGCTGGTGGTCCAGCTGTCGTAGTCCTTCTGCGTGACGACGTCCTTGGCCGTCCCGCGCAGGGCGTCGCCGAGGGGCTGGAGGGGGACGCCCGGGGGCAGCGTCGCGTGCAGTCCCTTCCAGTGCCGCCGGAGGCCCGTGGCCGCGAGCACCGCGACCACGCCCACCAGGGACAGGGTGAAGACGTCGAGCCAGCCGTGGCCGATGAAGTGTTCGAACAGGATGTCGCCGTCGGGGATGGCGGGGCCGTCCTCGAGGAACACGGCGGCGGTGAGGACGAGGAGGGCGACGAGGCCGGCCGGGATGGCGATCGCCGCCGGGAGATGGCGGGCCGATGTCGGGATGCGGGCCATGAGCTGTGGCGCCTGGTGATTCCAGGGCTCCCCGCCCACCGACTTGGCCCGGGGCGGCTTCGTCTCCGCCAGCTCGCTGCGGAGCTCCCGCTCGGTCTGTTCGAGGCGGGCGACCCGCTCGGCCAGCTCTCGGGCGGCGGAGAGGGGCTGGGCCTGGGCCAGCTCGCTGCGGAGCTCGGTCACCGTCTGTTCGAGTTGGGCGACCCGCGCCGCCAGCTCCTGGGCGGCTCCGACGAGCTCCGGGGCGGCTTCGGAGACGGCGGCCGCGACGAGCTCCGGGGCGGCTTCGGAGACGGCGACCGCGACGGGTTCCGGTGCCGCCTGGGGGACGTCGGAGGCTCCGGCCCCGTCCGCAGTCGCGTCCGTCGGTGCCGGCGCGGCTGAGCCGAGCGGTTCGATGCAGACGAGGACCTTGCCGTCTTCAACCCGCACCTCGTGCGCCGGCGTGGCGCATTCGGCCGGCGGCCCGAGGACCTGACCCGAACGGACGTCAAAGGCGCTGTAGTGGAGGGGGCAGTACACGACGTGCCCCAACAGAGCCCCTTGGTCGAGGTTCGCCCGCTCGTGGGTGCAGGTGGCACCGATCGAGAAGAACTCCCCGTCGACCCTCGCCAGCAGGATCCGCCGGCCATCCACCTCGAAGCCGACCATCTGGCCATCGTCCAGATCACCGACGCTGACCACTTCGACGAATTCCATCGTCTCGGTCGGCTTCTCTCTAGCGCCGTCGGCTCGGCGTCAACCCTCCTTCGGCGTCCACTGCACGACGCCGTAGAACTTCTGCCGCTCCTCCTCGGTCATGTACACCGTGTGCTCCGGCCCGGGGTAGACGTGTTCCCGAACTTCTTCCGCATACTTTTCGAATACATCCGTCATGATCGGAATGAGGTCGCAGTAGATCTTCGAGTGCCGGGGCACGTGCTCCTCGTAGAGGTGGAACAGGTCGCTGGTGATGATGTGCACGCCGTCGGACTTGTTCCCGGCGCCCAGTGAGATCACCGGCACCGGGAGCGTCTCGGCCAGATACTGAGCCACTTCCTCGGTGGTCACCTCGCAGAGGATGGAGAAACACCCGGCCTGCACCATCGCCCACGCGTCATCGACGAGCTCCTTGGCTCGGTCGGCGGTCTTGCCCTGAGCTCGGAATCCGCCGAGCTGGGGCATCCGCATCGGCGTGATCCCGATGTGGCCCTGCACGGGGATCCCCGCCTTGACGATGGCCTCGATGTGCTTGGCGTGGTGGCGATTCCCCTCGCACTTCATGACCTCGGCCCCAGCCTCGTGGGCGAAGCGGCCTGCGTTCTCGACCGCCTGCTCGGGCGAGATATGGAAGCTCCAGTACGGCATGTCCACCATCCGCAGGCCGTACTTCGAGCCCCGGTCGACGGCCTGGGCCATGCTCATGACCTCGTCGAAGGTCACCCGGGTGGTGTCGGGATGGCCGAAGAGAATCATGCCGCCGGTATCGGAGACGCAGAGGATGTCGATCCCGACGCGGTCGGCGATGACCGCCGACCGGTAGTCGTAGATGGCCATCTGGACGATCTGCTCGCCCCGCTTCTTCTTGTCGTTGAGCTGCGTGATGGTGACCTTCTTGCGCTTCTGCTCAGCCTGAGACATATCCGCCCTTCTCCTTGTCCTTCGGTTCCTTCGGCTTCACGAGGGCCTAGGTCGAAGCCGCAGCGGGCGTCGGCGGAGCGAGCTCGACCACGATCTCGTCGCCCTCCTCCTGGACCGTGAACACCTGAAGCCGTCGGCTCGGGTCCGCAATCACGCAGCCAGTCCGGATGTCGTACTCGTATCCATGCCAAGGGCACTTGAGGATCTCGTACCCCTCTTCCGCCGGCATGTACTCACCTACAGCCTCCGTGGGCCTCATGTGCTCGTAGAGCTTGCCATGCTCGAGCGGGCCCCCCTGGTGGAGACACTTGGCGACCAGGGCGTGCAGCGTGCCGTCGTGCGCACGGATCACGACCACCCGGATCGGACCGATCTGCCCCAGCTTCATCTCGCCCGGCCCAAGCTCGTGCTTGCCGCACACGACCTGTCTCATCGGGATCGTCTCTCCTTTTCCCGCGACTCGCGCTCAGCCGACCAACGCGGGGATCTTCGGGTAGAGGTTCAGCGCGTTCTCGGCGAAGATCTTCCTCTTGAGCTCGACGGGAATGCCGAGCGGAAGCGCCTCGTAGGGCGAGTCGAAGTCCCAGTGCGGATAGTCCGTCGAGAAGCAGAAGAGCTCCTCCGATTCGACCCACTCGATGATCTGCATGAACCGCTCGAGGGTCATCTCTTCGGTGGGCTGGGTGGCGAAGCGGACCTGATCACGGATGACCTGGCTCGGCTTGCGCTTGCACCACGGCACCTCGGAGTGGAGCTGCTTGTACTGCTGATCGGCACGCGACATCAGGTGGGGGACCCACGTGAAGCCGCCCTCGATCATGATGACCTTGAGCTCGGGGAACTTGTCGAAGACCCCGTTGAAGATGAGGCTCACAAGCTCTGACATGAAGACCTGAGGCACCAGCGTGTGCCACTCGATGTAATAGCGGTGGAAGCCCAGGGCGGTGGGGGAGTTCTCGCTGTGGTGGATACCCACGGGAAGGTGGTTCCGGACCGCCGCCTCGAAGATCGGAAGGTAGTAGGGGTCCCCCCACGCCTTGTCCCCGATGTAGAGGATGGCCTGGGCCATTCTCGGGTGGTCGCCCAGGCGATCGATCTCACGGGCCGCGCCCACGGGATCGTGGCAGTTCACGTGGATCGAGCCCATCAGCCGCGGGTCCTTCTCCAGCCAGCTGTCGATCTGCCAGTCGTTGTAGGCCGTCATCAACGCGGTCTTGAACTCCGGCCATCCTCCATGGAGCGCGGACGCATCGAGCCAGCCCGTGAGGATGGCGTAGTCGATGTCGTACTCATCCAGAAGCTGCTTGCGCAGGAGCGGGTAATCGGTGCCCGCGGGCCGGCCGTCGGGCAGCTTGGCGTCGGCGCGGTCGAGTCCGCCGGCCGCGTACTGGGCGAAGGGAAGGACCCGATCGGGAGTCCAGCCAAAGTCCGTGATGTACTTGTGCCACATCGGCTCCAGGTACGGAAGCAGCGCCGGAAGGTCGGCCCGCTCATGGACGTCGGTATCGATGATGTGGAACTTCCGCTCCGGCGTCTGCATGACGGGGGTCCGTATGGCGGCCTCGGTCATTTGCCTTCACCTCCGAATGAGATCTGCGATCCGAATGAGACCTGCGTTTCCAACACTGCCCAGACCTTCCGCCCTGGAGTGAGAGCCCGTTCCGGGAAAGTCTCATTTCACTCCCTGTGACACCTGGGGTGCCAGTCGAGCAGACCTTCGATCCGCCCGCGGACCGAGGGGCCAGCGTCGGCGCGAAGGGGCGCGGAAGCTGAGCGGGAGTGCGGTGCCCCGCCCCTCCGCTCGACCGGCTCGCGAGAAGTACAAGACCGTCCCAGGCATCCACATGAAATGTTACATCATTACCAGTATGATGCAAGGGGCGGACTCGGGGGATGTCCCTGACGGCGTTGAGCCGGGGTGCGCGCCCGCGTCGAGGTCAAAGGGACGAGGTCCGTGTCGAGCCCTGCTTGGAGAAGCTCAGCGACTTGCCGGGGTTCGCGCCTTACTATTGTTGCTATGTCGCTAACTAGGGATCACAGCTTTGTCCTCGACCCGCCGGAGCCGACAAGTCCGGTGCCGCTCCACTACCAGGTTCGCGAGCAGATCTCGCTGGCCATCGCGGACGGGCGGCTGGTTCCCGGGGACTTATTGCCTCCCGAAGAGGACCTCGCGGCCCAAGGAAGCGTGAGCCGGACGACCATTCGTCAGGCGCTGGCCGCTCTGGTCCACGAGGGCCTCATCGAGAGGAAGCGCGGGAAGGGCAGCTGGGTCGTCGAGCCGCGGATCGACCAGCAGCTCATCGAGCTGACCGGATTCGTGGAGGACATGCTGTCGCGCGGACTCGAGCCCGAGGCCCGGGTCATCTCCATGGAAGTGGTCCCGGCCGACGTGATCGTGGCCGAGGAACTTCGCCTTCCCGAGGGCTCGACCGTCGTGCGGATCGAGCGCGTCCGCCTGGCGGATCGTCGCCCCATCCTGTTCGACGTCAGCCACCTCCCGCTCGACATCGGGCAACGCGTCATCGCCGAGGACCTGCGCAAGCGTCCCATCTTCGAGATTCTCGAGAGCGATCTCGAAGTCGCTCTGAACGACGCCGACTACCACATCCGCGCCGTCGCCGCCGAGGATCCCATTGCGACCCACCTCGGAGTTGGTCGGGGTACGCCCCTGCTCATGATCGAGCGGACCACCTACTCCTCAGATGGTGCGCCGGTCGACTACGAGAACCTCTACTACCGGGCGGACCGGATGACCTTCTCCCTCCGCCTGCGGCGCGGGGAGCGCCGGGAGTCGGCCAGCACGGCGGCCGCGAACTGGGTCGACCTCCGGCGAAGGCCGTGACTGGCGGCATCTTGCCGCTGTCGCTCGCCGTATCTCTTCCCGCCGCCGCCTCCATCCAGGGGTTGACCGGGCTTTCCTTCGTCGTCGTCCTCGCCGCCGGCTACGTCCAGGGGTTCACGGGCTTTGGCTTCGCCGTCGTGTTCACGCCGCTCGCCGTCTTCTTCATCTCCGACGCTCAACAGGTCGTCCTGCTGTCGCTCTTTCTCGGAGCCGTCCTGAGCGTCGGGGTCCTCGTCGAGAGTCACCGCGGCCTTCGCGCCGGGCGTACCCGGATGCTGCTTGGCGGCGCCGTCCTGGGCACGCCGGCCGGGATCGCCGTCCTGTCGCTGGTGAGTCCCCATGTACTCCGGATCATCATCACCGTGAGTGCCCTCCTCGTGGCCACGCTCTGGCTCGTCCGTCTCCCGCCTCCCCTGGAGCGAGAGAACGGGGCCGTCTGGTGTGGCGGGCTGATCGGGGGGTTTCTCAACGGGAGCACCAGCATGGGAGGACCTCCCCCGGCGCTCCTGGCCTCGATCCAGAGGTGGCCGGTCGAGGAAAGCCGGGCCGCGCTCACGACCTTCAATCTGGTGAGCTACGTGCTGGGGCTCGCCACCGCCGCGATTTCGGGCCTGCTGGATACGGACTTCCTCCTGGGCGGCCTCCGACTACTCCCCATCGCCATCGCCGGGAGCCTGCTGGGCGGGTGGTCCGCCCGACGAGTCTCGAAGGCCGTCTTCCGCTACGCCCTGCTGGGGACCGTCTGGCTGGCCGGCCTCTTCGGCCTCGTGTCGGTGTTGCGTGGCTGAGAGCGAGGCTCGACCGGAACCGATGGCTCCGGAACCCCGCCGAACGGTCCTCTTCGATGTGCTCCGCAAGGCGGGTGCCGAGTTCGTGGAGTGGGAGGGCCGGCTCTGGGCCGATCACTTCGGGGACCCGCGGCGCGAGCACCACGCGGTTCGGGGGGATGTCGGCGTCTGGGATCTCTCTCCCCTCCGGAAATGGGAGTTCAGGGGCCCGGACGCGGTTCGCGCTGCAGACCACATCTTCACGCAGGACATCCGCGCCCTGGAGCCGGGTCGGATTCGCTACTCGCCCTTCTGTGATCGGGAAGGGAAGATGGTCGGGGACGGAACGGTCTTTGCCGTTGGCGAGGGGCGGCTGTGGAGCTTCACCGCCCGTGACGCCGACGGCGAGCACTTCCGGGAGGCGGCGAGCAAGCTCGACGTCGACATCCGGTCCATCACCGACGAGCTCGCATGCCTGCAGGTCCAGGGCCCGGGGGCTCGCGAGTTCTGCTCACCTCCCGTACTTCCGTTTCTGGCCGGAGCCCGTCCCGGTGGCCGGCGCGTCGTGCTGGCTCGCCCGGATCGGGTATTCGGGCGAGCTGGGCTACGAGCTCTTCTGCCCGGCTCGCGAGGCGGGGGGGCTGTGGGACGCGCTCCTCGCCTCCGGGGGGGTGCGCTACGGCCTCGCCGCGGCCGAGACGTTGCGCATCGAGGCGGGACTGATCCTGATCGGGAAGGACTACGTCCCGCACCAGTCGACCCCGTACGACGTCTCACTCGACCGGCTCGTCCGGCTGGAGAAGGAGGGCTTCATCGGCAAGGAGGCCCTGGAGAGCATCGCCGTGAGCCCGCCACGCCGCCTCGTCACGGTCGTCGCCGAAGGCAACGACGCGATCCCGCCGGCGGGGACCGCGGTCACGAAGGAGGGCAGCAGGATCGGCTCGGTGACCAGCTCGTGCCGGAGTCCGACCTTCGGCGCCACCCTCGCCCTCGCCGTTGTGGAACGCGCCGCCGAAGAGGGGAGCAGCGTCGGGATCCAGCTCCCGGCCGGCACGCCTCCGGGGACGATGAGGACGGCTTCGTTGCGGGACCCGGAACGGAAGGAAACGCGGTCCTGAGACGGCCCTGCGGCTGGGGTCTGCCCCTGGGGTTAGCGTGGACTAACGCGTTATAGTCAGGGTTTCCGGCTCGCGGCGAGCGCGGCGCGGGGGATCGACCAGAAGGAGGGCGCGACCAGCCACCGGACTACTTTCGTCCTCTGTCATGGACCTCCGCCCCCGGGTAGCGCATCGAGAGAATGCCCGGGCTCACAGCAGCGAAGAGAGAGCCCACCCTGACTGTTTCCGCCACCGATTCCGGCGGGTTGCGCCCGGGTGGAAATGTCGTATCATAGCTACTCTGCAGCGGCTGGAGGACTAGGACACTCTCATCGAGAGGGCTCAGCAGCCAAAGCGGGGGGGAGCATGTCTTCAACGAGTCAGACCGACGCCGACGTCCCCGTCGGTTTGGGGGCGCCGGCTTCAAGCACGCTCGTCACCGAGTCGCTCGCGGTTGCGCCTGTGGCGGGATTGAAATCTCGGCATCTCTACGCCTACAAGCTGAAGAAGTGGGCGCTGAGTCCACGGCCCCTCTTCATGCTCACCGGGTTTGCGCTCTTCTTCTCATTTTGGCTGCTGGCCGTCGATGTGCTCCACATTTGGCGCTTCAAGTACATGCCTGGCCTGGGGGAAGTCATCGAGGAGTGGACGGCCCGGCACCCGAAATACGGTGTTTCCATCTTTACGGCGGAATACTATTCGCACACTTGGGTGAGCCTGCGGCGTGTTCTCATCGCCTTTGCCGCCGCCCTCTCGCTCGGCGTTCCTCTCGGCCTGTTCATGGGGTGGTACCTCAAGTTCAAGGAATATACGTTTCCCGTCTTCGAGGTGCTGCGGCCCATTCCGATCCTGGCCTGGGTTCCCCTCGCCATCCTCATGTTCAAGAGCGAGGAAGGACCGGTCATCTTCCTCACGTTCCTGTCCTCCTTCTTTGCGACGTCGCTCAACACGCTCCTGGGGGTGCAGTCGATCGATCGTGACCTCATCCGCGCCGCTTACTGCCTCGGCTCGAAACCGGCGGATGTCTTCAGACATGTGGTGATACCCGGAGCGATGCCATACGTCTTCATCGGACTCCAGATCGCTATGGGTGTTGCTTGGTTCTCACTCGTGGCGGGAGAGATGATCGCCGGCCGATTCGGGCTCGGATATCTCGTCAATACCGCTTACACAACTGCTCGATACCCAACGATCGTGATCGCCATGTTCACGCTTGGGTTCGTCGGTTGGCTCTCGAGTGCTTTGATTCGGTTCGTGGGGAACCGGCTGATGCAGTACCGAGCTCGCGTGCTCTCGACGGGGTGACAATGAATCGTTCAGACAGCGAGAGTGCGACCATGAACTCGCACCTGCGAGAGTCCACGACAGACGGGCATGGTCTGAAGCCGAAGAAGCAACTCCGTGGCGGGCTCAGCATCCGCAACGTGAGCAAGGTCTATAACTCGGAGGGCACCGCAGTTGCGGCCGTCGAGAACTGCTCGATCGAGATTGCTCCGGGTGAACTGCATGTGATCGTTGGTCCGTCGGGCTGCGGGAAGACCACGTTGCTCAACGCAATCGCAGGTTTTCACAGCATTTCGTCGGGTGAGATCTACCTCGACGATGAGCTGCTGTGCGGACCGGGCAAGCCGCAGGCGGCTCCCGGGGCGGACCGGGTGGTCGTCTTCCAGAACGGGGCGCTGTTCCCCTGGAAGAACGTCCTCGACAACATCACCTATGGGCCGGTCATCCAGGGTCGGATGACGAAGGAGGAGGCGCGGGACGTCGCCCGGGACAAGATGGTGGAGTCCGGCCTGTCGGGCTTCGAGACCAGCTACCCCGGCGAGCTGTCGTCGGGCATGGCCCGTCGGGTCGAGATCGTCCGGGCGCTCGTCAACGATCCGAAGGTGCTGCTCCTCGACGAACCGTTCCGGGGCATGGATGACCTGACGAAGTCGATCATGCACGAGTCTCTGCTCGAGATCTACGACCTGAACCAGGTCACCTTCTTTCTCATCACCCACGATGTCGAAGAGGCCGTCTTCCTCGGCAGCAAGGTCTCGGTGATGACCACGCGGCCGGGGCGGATCAAGGAGAGCATCGACGTTGACATCCCCCGGCCGCGTGACTATCGCGTGCTGACCTCGGACGATTTCCGCGGGCTCATCGGCCGGGTCGTCGACGCCGTTCATGACGAGGCGCAGAGGGCGTTCGAGGCCGGTGAACGGGAGATGGCGTGACACAGGGAGCGCGAAGCTGAGATGAACGAGTCGCAGCAAGCTGTCACGGAACCCGGCGGCACGGTGACCACGGCGGCGGCGCGAGCGGGTGAGGATGTACGCCTGCCCTCCGCGCCGGCAGCACCCACCGGGTCGGGCCGCTCCGCCCGTGGTCTGGCGAGGTTGCGCAAGGGGGTGGGCGCGACCGGGTTGCGGCGAGGGCTCATCGGCCTGGTCGTCTTCGTCGCCTTCTGGCAGGTGGTCACGAGCTTCGATGAATGGGTGGGCATCTCGCTGCCGCTCGTGGCGCGTCTCCCACCCCCCTCGTCGGTCGTCGAGGCGTTCACCGACCTCGTGGTCACCGCCGGGTTCTGGGAGAGCGCGTACCTGAGCTTCGTGCGGGTGATGTGGGGCTTCCTGGCGGCGATGGTCATCGGGATCCCCTTCGGTCTTCTCATGGCGGTGAGCCGCACGGCCAAGGCCATCTGCTTCCCGCCCTTCGAGATCCTCCGCCCCATCCCGCCGCTGGCCTGGGTGCCGGCCGCGATCATCTTCTGGCCCACCCAGGAGCTCTCCATCACCTTCGTCACCTTCCTGGGGGCCTTCTTCACGGTGGTGATCAACACCGTTGGCGGCGCCGAGCAGATCGACCGTCGATTCCTCCTGGCCGCCCGCTCCATGGGGGCGGACAAGAGGACGATCTTCCGCAAGGTCCTCCTCCCGGCCACGCTCCCGTCGATCGCCACCGGCGCCGTCGTCGGTATGGGGATCACCTGGCAGGTCGTGGTCGCCGCGGAGATGATCTCGGGGGGCGGAGGGGGAACGGGCGAAGGCGGTGGGGGCCTCGGCTTCCTCATCTGGAACTCCTATTTGGGCGGTGCCATCCCCCAGGTCGTGGTAGGGATGATCGGCCTCGGTGTCGCGGGGTACGTGTCGAGCACCCTCGTCCGGATGCTGAGCACCAGGCTGATGCCGTGGAAGCGAGCGACGTAACCGGAATACTTGAGGCGCTGCGGGAGCCGACAGCTCCCCAAAGGTTCTAGAGGAGAACGGAATGTTCGTAGAGAAGCTGGGCGGGAGGCGTTGGATCGGGTTGCGGGCGTTGGTCGCGGCCGCGCTCCTGATAGCTCCGGCATGCGGTGGTGGCGGCGACGGTGGTGGTGGCGATGACAACGGCGCCAGCGCAGACACGAGCAGCGCCGGCACGGCGGGGGAGCCGATCCACCTGACGATCGGGTACCAGCCCTACTACACGCAGGCCTGGTCCGGCGTGGCGATGCGGGGCAAGGAGTTCTGGAAGAAGCACCTGCCCCAGGGTTCGACCGTCACCTTCCAGGTCGGCCTTCAGGGAGCGGTCATCGTGAACCAGCTGGTGGCCGGCAAGCAGCAGATCGGCTACATGGGGGACATGCCGTCGCTGGTGGCCACGTCGAAGCGTGACACCCGAGACCTTCGGATCATCGCCACGCTCGGCATGGCCCAGGACCAGTGCAACATCTTCCTGGCCAGTAAGGACGCGCCGGACTTCAAGTCCCCGACGGAAGCAGTCGAGTGGATGGGTGGGAAGACGGTTGCAACTCCCACCGGGAGCTGCACCGACCGCTTCACTCAAGCCGTGTTCCAGGACCTGGGCGTCGAACCCTCGGCCTACCTGAACCAGAGCATCGAGGTCATCTCGTCCAACTTCCAGAACGACCGGATCGATGGGGCGACGGTCTGGGAGCCGGTGGCGGCCAGACTGGTCAACCAGGGGCTCGCCAAGCGTGTCGCCAGTGGCGCCAGCTTCGACCAGAACGACGCCGGATTCCTGGTCGCATCCCAGCAGCTCCTCGACACCCGCCCCGATGCCGTCGAGGGCTACCTGGCGGCGGAGCTCGAGGCCCAGCAGTGGGTGGCGGATCCCGCCAACGCCATGGAGCTGGCGCAGCTGGCTGTCAACCAGACCGAGGGCTACACGCTCGAAGACATGTGGGACGCCATGTTCGAGACCCTGCCGGCCGACGAGGGTGGCCCGCCGGATTCGCTGAGCAACCGGATGCCGTTCATCGTCGACGACAAGGCTCAGGAGCACATCAACAAGTCCTGGGCGTTCCTCAACGGGATCAAGGTGATCCCGGTGGCCGAGCCGCTCGAAGGCATCGTGGCGGACGAGCTGGCCCGCAAGGTCCTGACGGCCAGCGGAGCCACGTTCCCGGTCCTGGTGAAGACCCTGCCGAAGTCGGACTTCAAGGGATAGAACGCTTGGTGTCCACCGGGTCGAACCTGGTGCCACCGAAGGGGACGCCGGTCGCTCGAAGCGCCGGCGTCTCCTTTGTTAGGACAATAGGACCCATGGGCGCCGATTTGGTCTACTTGTTACGACAAAGACGCCTACTTGTTACGACAAAGGCCAGGTCGCTTTCTCGGTTTATATCCTATGAAGTCTCCCGGATTTGTTGAGAATGGGCCGGTGATCAGCCTGCCTCGACAAGCGGGAGATGGCCGGTAAAATGGAGCAGCGCCGGGGGGAGCGGGGGCCCGCCCGGCTGGAGGTTGGGGTGCTCAGTCGCCTGTCGTTTCGGATGAAGTTGTTGTCGGGATTTGGCGTGCTCGCGCTGCTGGCGGGCGGCATCGTCGTGTATCAGATCACCAACCGGGAACCGCCGTCGTTCCGGCGGGGTGGGCTATTCGCCGGCGGGGACGCTCCGCCTGTTCCCGGTGAGACGACCACCACGGGCGCGGCGCCGACTTCCGATCCTTCCTCCCCGTCGACCTCGGCGCCGGCCACGACGGCCTCGACGGCCGCGGTCACCACCACCACCGTCCTGGGGGCCAGGGCGTCGACGACGACCACGGGTCCCCAGGTCCCCGGTTCGGCGGCCGCGACCACCGTGACCACGGGGTCCCCGACGACCGTGCCGCCGGCCCAGCCGGCCGGACCCGAGGTCCCGGCGCTCGGGACCTACACCTACGCCGTCGCCGGCGACGAGCGGGTGACCGGCCTCGGGTCCCGGAAGTTCCCCGAGAGGATGACGACGGTCGTTCATCGTGGGGGCGGTCTGGCGGCAGATCAACTGGTGTTCGACCTTCGCTACTCGGATGAGCACGAGGAGCGGGAGATCGTCGGGTTCCGGGGCGACGGCATCTACTTCGACTTCGAGGGAGGCTCCGTCACCTTCGGCCCCCGCACCGAGACCAACGAGGGCGACTACGAGCCGCCCCTGCTCCAGCTCCCCCGCCCGCTCCAGGCCGGTGTGACCAGGTCCGGGACCACGGAGGTGAGGCGGTCCGACGGGTCGATCAGCCGGACCGAGGACTGGACGGTGAAGGTGGTCGGTCAGGAGACCATCACGGTGGCGGGCGCAGCGGTTCAGACCTGGAAGGTGGAGACGGATCGCAAGAGCCGACCAGGGTCAGCCGAGGTCAACAACCGCCAGCGCACTTACTGGTACGACCCCGGCCGGGCCATGTGGGTTCGGTTCACCGATGTCCTCCACGGGTCCCGAGCGCAGGGCCCATTCACCTTCACCTACGACTCATCTCTGACCGCCGACCTGCTCAGCTTCTCGCCAAGTTGAACCGGTCCGGCGAAAAAGAACACCAGACACTGCCAGACCATCCATCCAGGAATTTGGCCGGCCGACCGGGCGGTCGCTCAATGTGAAAGACAGTGCCGGCGCTCAACCGTTGACACCGCTTCTGGAACTGACTACAACGTGTGCTGGGGCACTCGCATATACGCATACAGATATCCCAAGAGAGGGGACGGACCCCGGTTCGCCGATGAGTCCGGGCTACGGAGCACGGTACGCAGTCTGCCCCGCCTGACGGTGCCACGAGGTGCCGTGGGGACTGCTTCGCCTCCGCCTTCCGGGCGTTGACCTCGACGAAGCGGGGATCGCTCGAGGCAACATCTGTCGACCGGGGGGCGACTGACGAGCGGGTGCTGAACGCGGAGGTCGTTCAGAGCGCTCCGGTCACGGTCCTGCGGTTCTCCGACGGCCCCGAGGGCGAAAGGAGAGGGGAGCGAGGGAGGGAGGGGCCGCCACGCAGAGGTGATTCACCTCTGCGCCAACGGCAGCACCCCCGTCGGACCCAGTGCCACTGGTGCCGACCATGGAACCAACGAGGACTCCTGCAGGCCGGCTTGGCTGACCAGCGGGTTCACAGAACAAAAGCAGAGGGGGGTTGGAGTGAGGAAATTCTTCCGCCGGCACAAGATTGCCGTCGTCGTCACGGGGGCGGTTGCGCTCCTGGGTGCCTATCCGGGGAGTTCGACCGGGAGCACCGAGCTGAGCGAGCAGGCCATGTACACGGCCATGCAGGACGCTCAGGCCCGTGTCGACGCCATCAACAACATGGATGACGTCCCTGACGTGGTCCAGAACCTCATCCCCGGCGCCATCGAGCGCCGGAATGTCGCCATGGCTCAGTACCAGGCCAACCAGGACGCGGATCCGCTCTCGAAGCCGGAGTACGCCGTGATCTGGGCCGGCAAGAACAACGCCGGTGACTTCAACGGCAACTACGCCATGCGCTTCCTCGATCAGGGCGCGATCAACCCGCAGGGTCTGATCGACGTCGGCCGGCTGCAGTTCGCGCCCGGCCTCGACGCCATGGTCGTGGTGGATGTCCGCAAGATCAACGGGGACGGCAGTCGCAACACCGACTACGGCAAGGTGGTCAACTTCGTCCAGGTCCCGCCGCCGTTCGGCATCGAGGGCGAGCCGCACCACATGCAGTACGAGTGGAACGCCCCCGGCCAGCCGGTCATCGCCGGGCACCTGTTCACTGACGTCACCAGCATCTGGGACGTCGCCGACATTCCCAACATCACGCTGAAGAACGTCGTCCGGCCCGAGGAGAACCCGGCTGGGTCCTTCCCCGACGCCTACGACTTCACCGCCGACGGCCGCGCCATCGGCACCTACATGGGTGGCCCCAACGTACCGCCCAACTACGGCGGCTCGCCCGGGTCCATCGTGGTCTTCAAGCCGGACTCGGCCAAGGGTCTCATTCAGGAGTCCGAGACCCCGTCCAGCCAGTTCGGTGCTGTCCTCCGGGGCAACCCCAACGGCGTCCCCGAGCCCTGCAC
>JBOGFE010000094.1:0-3891 GCA_050741935.1 Acidimicrobiia bacterium
CCGTGGTCAGCGCCGAGGAGCTGCTGGAGCGGGTCTGGGACGAGCACGCCGACCCGTTCACCAACACCGTCCGGGTGACGGTCATGAACCTGCGCCGCAAGCTGGGTGACCCGCCGGTCATCCACACCGTGGTCGGCGCCGGGTACCGGCTGTGAGGGCGCGGCCATGACCTTCCGGCCCACCGTCCGCCTCCGCCTCACCCTGGCCTACGGCGGCTTGTTCCTCCTGGCCGGCGCCGTCCTCCTCGGCCTCAACTACCTGTTGGTGCGCAACAGCCTGCTGGCCCGCGACGAAGGCTCGCTCGGGCTCAAGTTCGTGGCGCCGGCGGCCGGCAGCACCGGGACCTTCGACCGCTTCGTGGTCGGGGCGCCGGGCTTCCCCGTCGAGCCCGTCACCGTCGAGGGCAAGTCGGTGAGCGAGGTCATCACCGACCTGCGGGAGCAGTTCCGGGACGACACCCTCGACGACCTGGTGTGGAAGTCGGTGCAGGCGCTCGGGGCGATGGCCATCGGATCGGTGGGGCTGGGCTGGCTGCTGGCCGGCCGGGTGCTCCAGCCCCTGCACGACATGACGGCCAAGGCCCGGCGACTGTCGGGCGAGAACCTCCACGAGCGCATCGCCCTCCCCGGCCCCGACGACGAGCTGAAGGAGCTGGCCGACACCTTCGACGAGCTGCTCGGGCGCCTGGAGGCCGCCTTCGACAGCCAGAAGCGCTTCGTCGCCAACGCCTCCCACGAGCTGCGGACCCCGCTCGCCATCATCCGCACCGAGGTGGACGTGACCCTGGGCGACCCCGACGCCTCCGCCGAGGACCTGCGCCGGATGGCCGGGGTGGTGGGCGAGGCCACCCGCCGCTCGGAGGCCCTCATCGACGCCCTCCTGCTCCTGGCCCGCTCCGACCGGGGCCTGGCCGAGACCGGTCCCGTCGACCTGGCCGAGGTCACCGCCGACGTGGTCGCCACCTTCGCCGGCGAGGCCGCCGCCGCCGGCATCGAGGTGTCGACCGATCTCGAGGCCGCCCCCGCCACCGGTGACGCCGCCCTCCTGGTTCGCCTGACCGGCAACCTGATCCAGAACGCCTTGCGCCACAACCGTTCCGGGGGCCGGGTGATCGTGTCGACCGGCGCCGGGCCCACCGGCGCCTTCCTCCGCGTCGGCAACACCGGCGAGCCGATCGAGGCCGGTGAGGTCGACGCCCTCTTCGAGCCCTTCGTGCGCCGGGGCCGGGCCCGCACCGGCGGGCCCGACACCGGGATCGGCCTCGGCCTGTCCATCGTCCGTTCGGTGGCCACCGCCCACGGCGGCCGGGTCTCGGCCCACCCCCGCTCCGGCGGCGGCCTCGACGTCGAGGTCGTCATTCCCGGCCCGCCGCCGCTCTGAGGCTTTCCAGGGCCTGCCGGGCCCTCGTTTCCAGATCGGCCCCGTAGGGAACATTTGGGACATAAGGGCAAGAAGTTCAACGGGACCGGAAACGGGTTGCAACGGGGCAGCCTCGGGGTCGAGGCAATGGAGGTTTGACGATGGTCCGTTTGCGGAGCGCGTTCCTGGTACTGGCAGCTGCCCTCGGTCTGTTGGCCGCCGCCGGCGTGGCGCCCGGCCCGGCGGGGGCCTCCAACGACCCGGCGTTCGGGGCCGAGTGGAGTCTGGTCAAGATCGGGGCGGAGACAGCCTGGACGCGGACGAGCGGCGCCGGCATCCGCATCGGCATCGTGGACACCGGGGTCGACCTCAACCACGAGGACCTGGCCGGCAAGGTGGTGGCCCACGCCTCCTGCATGGGTGCCGCCGGTGACCCGGCCGCCTGCAAGGATTCGGCTCAGGACGACCAGGGCCATGGGACCCACGTCTCGGGCATCGCCGCCGCCATCGCCAACAACGCCAAGGGCGTGGCCGGCGTCGCCCCGGCCGCCGAGCTGGTGGTGGCCAAGGTGCTCTCGGGCAGCGGCACGGGCAGCGCCGAGGACGTCACCGCCGGCATCAAGTGGGTGGTCGACCAGGGCGCCCAGGTCGTCAACCTCTCGCTCGGCGACCCCGCCTTCTTCATCACCTCGACCTTTGGCGGTGACACCAACCTCCGGGAGGGCATCGACTACGCCTGGTCCCACGGGGCCGTGCCCGTGGTGGCGGCCGGCAACTCCAACGCCCTCGGTCTCGGGCTGGAAGGCTCGGCCTACGGCGACCTCAACGCCATCGTGGTCGGGGCCACCGGCTTCGACGACACCCCGGCCAGCTACTCGACCTCGACCGGCGAAGCCAAGTGGGCCCTGATGGCCCCGGGTGGGTCCGGCGACGGGGACACGTCCCATGACATCCTCTCCACCTACTGGGAGAGCGGGAAGCCCAACGCCTACACGGAGCTGGCCGGGACGTCGATGGCCGCGCCCCACGTCTCGGGGGGCGTAGCCCTCCTCCTGGCCCAGGGCCACACCCCCCTGTCGGCTGTCGAGCGCATACTCAACACGGCCAACAAGGACGTGAGCTGCGGGTCCTCCAGCCCCACCTGCAAGGGCCGGCTCGACGTCGCCGCTGCCACCGCCCCGTAGCCACCACGCCGAGGGTTTACGTCCGGTCCGTCTGCGGCGAACGCCGGCGGCCGGGCCGGACGCCGAACGTTCCCATGACGGAATCGGCCACCATCTCCACGAGCTCGTCCACCGGGTAGCGCCCGTCGGGCTTGTAGCCCCAGAAGGGCACGGAGTTCACGGCGCCGATGAGGCACTGGCGGGCGACGGCCCGATCCGCCACCCGGAACTCGCCGTCGGCCTCCCCGGCCTCGATGACCTGCTTGAAGATGGCGTCGTGACGGGCCTGCCAGTCGTGGATCCGGGCCTCGATCGATTCCGGCCAGTCCAGGTGGCGCAGGAACAGGCGGGAGAGCTCGGGGAACTCGTAGGTGGTGAAGCGGACCTGTTCGATGATGAGCATCCGCAACCGATCGGTGGCGCCGGCCTTCCCGGAGGCGATGGCCGCCAGGCGGCCGATGAGCTCCTCGGCGGCGGTGGCCAGGCAGGCGGAGACCAACGCCTCCTTGGAGTCGAAGTAGTGGTAGAGCGACGCCTTGGCCAGGTCGAGGCGGTCGGCCACCTCCTCCAGGCTGGTGCCCTGGTAGCCCCGCTCGCCGAGGACCTCGGCCGCCACCCGCATGATCTCGTTGACCCGCCGGATCCGCTTGCGGGCGACCCGGCCGAGCGGCTCGACCTGCTCGGCGGCGGCCACCATCACACGGGCAGGCCGAGGCTGCGGGCGATGAGGAGGCGCTGGATCTCCGAGGTCCCCTCCCCGATGGTGAGGACGCGGGCGTCGGCGTAGTGCCGGGTGACGGCCGACTCGTCCATGAAGCCGTAGCCGCCGTGGAGCTGGGTGGCGGTGTAGGCCACCTGGTTGGCCAGCTCGGAGGCCACCAGCTTGCAGATGGCCGCCTCCTGGTCGTAGGGAAAGCCGTGGTCGTAGCGCCAGGCGGCGTCGTAGGTGAGGGCCCGGGCGGTGGCCGTCTTGGCCGCGATGTCGGCCACCTGGAAGGCCACGCCCTGCAGGCTCCCGAGGGGCTGGTTGAACGACTGGCGCGAGTTGACGAAGCCCAGCGTCTCGTCCAGGCAGCCCTGGGCCAGGCCGACGGACATGGAGGCGATGGGCAGGCGGGCCCAGGTGAGGAAGCGCAGCGCCTCGCCGTAGCCCCGGCCCTCCTCGCCCAGGAGGGCGCGGTCGGGCACCTCGACGTCGTCGAAGAACAGAGGGTGGGTGTCCGACGTCCGCCAGCCGAGCTTGGGGTAGGAGGGGCCCACGGTGACGCCGGGGGCGTCGAGGGGCACCAGGAGGGCGGAGACCGGCGGGCGTCCCCGTCGCCCCGGAGGGCCGGGGGTGGCGGCGAAGAGGATGACGTAGCGGGAGAAC
>JBOGFE010000095.1:0-3839 GCA_050741935.1 Acidimicrobiia bacterium
ACCTGGCCCTGCTGCTGCCACTCCTCCAGCTTGGGGATCACCACGGCCCGCAGCTGCATGATGATCGAGGACGTGATGTAGGGCATGATCCCGAGCGCGAAGACGGCCACGTTGGTGAGCGCTCCACCCGAGAACAGGTCGAGGAACTCGAGCGCCCCACCTTCCTTCACCCGGTCCTGGAGGGCCTGGACGGCCTCGAAATCGACGTAGGGCAGCGGGACGTGCGAGCCCAGGCGGTAGATGGCGATGACGAGGATGGCGAAGAGGATCTTGTTCCGAAGGTCCGTCACCCGGAACATGTTCCGCAGACGAGACAGCATGGGGACGGGCCTCCTCAGATCAGCGGGGCGTTCATTCTACCGGTTGGTGAGCGCGTTCCCCCGGGCAGGGGGCCGGGCCATGCCCCCCGGCGGCACCAGCGATTCCACGGTGCCTCCGGCCGCCCGGATGGCCTCGGCAGCCGACTTGGAGAACGCATGGACCCGCACGGTGAGGGGCTTGGACACCTCGCCCCGCCCGAGCACCTTGACCAGGCCGTGCTTGTGCACCAGCCCCCGGGCCCGCAGGGTTTCCGGAGTCACCTCGGACCCGGCCGGGAAATCCTCCAGGCCGTCGAGGTTGATGACGGTGTACTCGATCCGGAACGGGTTCTTGAAGCCCTTGAGCTTGGGTGTACGCCGGGACAGGGGCGTCTGCCCACCCTCGAATCCGGGCTTGATCGAACTGCGGGTTCCCTGCCCCTTGGTCCCGGTTCCGGCGGTCTTCCCCCGCCGGCCACCGATCCCCCGGCCGACCCGCTTCTTGGTCGGGTTGGAACCCGGTGCCGGCTTCAGGTCATGGACTTTCACGGGTTTTCCTCCACACGGACCAGATGGGGCACGCGGGCGAGCATGCCGCGGATCTCGGGCCGGTCGGGCAGGGTCACCGAGTGGTTGATCCGACGCAGGCCGAGCGCCCGCACGGTGCCCCGGTGCTTGGGCTTGGACCCGATCGTGGACCGGACGAGGGTGACGCGCAGCACTGCGTCTTCTTGTCCTGGCATCACGGCACCTCGACGACCGGGCGGGGCGTCCGGTTGCGCTCGTTGTAGGCCCGCAGCATCCCCGCCGGGGCCACCTCTTCTGGCGACTTGCCCCGCAGCTTGGCCACGTCCTCAGGACGCTTGAGCGCAGACAGGCCGTTGATCACGGCGCGGGCCACGTTGATGGGGTTCGAGGATCCGAGGGACTTGGCCAGCACGTCGTTCACCCCGGCCGCCTCCAGGATGGCCCGCCCGGCGCCGCCGGCGATGACCCCGGTACCGGGGGCGGCGGGCTTGAGCAGGACCCGGCCGGCGCCGTGCTCCCCGATGATCTGGTGGGTGATGGTGGACCCGGCCAGGGGCACGGGGATCAGGTTCTTCTTGGCCTCTTCGATGCCCTTCTGGATGGCGGCGGGGACCTCCTTGGCCTTGCCCAGGCCCAGCCCGACGTTGCCGCCCCCGTCGCCCACGACCACGAGCGCGGAGAAGGAGAACCGGCGTCCACCCTTGACCACCTTGGCCACCCGGCGGATCTCGATGACCCGCTCCTCGTAGGCGGAGTCGGTTCCCTCGCGCTGTTCCCTTCGACGCTCAGCCATGCACGCTCACACTTCCAGTCCGGCCGCTCGGGCCCCGTCGCAGAGGGCGGCGACCCGCCCGTGGTACCTGAACCCACCCCGGTCGAACACCACCCGGTCGATGCCCGCCGCCTTGGCCCGCTCCCCCACCAGCTGTCCGACGGCCTTGGCCGCGGCGGTGTTGCCGGTGCCGGACTCCCGCAGCCCCGCCTCCACGGTGGAGGCCGCGGCCAGCGTCAGCCCCGTGGTGTCGTCGATCACCTGGGCGTAGATGTGCTTGTTGGAGCGGAACACGCACAGCCGGGGGCGGCCGGCGGTGCCGACCACCCGCTTGCGGACCCGCCGGTGGCGCCGAAGCCTGGCCTGCTGGGGTGAGAGCGTCATAACCGGCTCCTACTTCTTTCCGGCCTTGCCGGCCTTGCGCTGGATGCGCTCGCCGGCGTATCGGACGCCCTTGCCCTTGTAGGGCTCGGGCTTGCGAAGCTTGCGGATGTTGGCCGCCACCTGGCCGACCAGCTCCTTGTCGGCGCCCCGCACCGTGATGCGGGTCGGGCTCGGGACCTCGAAGGTGATGCCCTCGGGAGCTTCGACGGGCACGGAATGCGAGAACCCCAGGGCGAGCTCGAGGCGGTCGGGTCCCTGGGCCGTAGCCCGGTAGCCCACCCCCACGATCTCGAGCTCCTTCATGAAGCCGTCGGAGACGCCGACCACCATGTTCGACACCAGAGACCGGGTGAGCCCGTGGAGGGAGCGGTGCTCCCGGGCGTCGCTGGGACGGGTGACGACGAGCATGTCGTCCTCGCGGGAGATGACCATGTCGGGCGACACCTGGCGCTCCAGGGTGCCCTTGGGACCCTTCACCACGACGCGGCTGCCCTGCACCGTCACGTCGACTCCGGAGGGAACAGGGATGGGTTTGCGACCGACGCGTGACATGGCGGCCTACCAGACGTGGCAGAGCACCTCGCCGCCGATCCCGCGCTCACGCGCTTCGCGGTCGGTGAGGAGTCCCTTGTTGGTGGACAGGATGGCGACGCCCATGCCCCCGAGGACCCGGGGGACCTTGTCGGCCTGGGAGTAGACCCGCAGGCCAGGCTTGGACACCCGGCGGATGCCGGTGATGGTGCGGGCCCGCTCGGGTGTGTACTTCATGCGCACGATCAGGTTGCGGCCGGGGTGGCCGGTGTCGCCCTCCACCCGATGGCCGGTGATGTAGCCCTCGCGCTCGAGCAGGACGGCCAGCGCCTCCTTGAGCTTGGAGGACGGCATCACCACCTCGTCGTGCATGGCGATGTTGGCGTTGCGGATCCGGGTGAGCATGTCGGCGATGGGGTCGGTCATTGTCATGGCGATACCTACCAGGACGACTTCTTGACGCCGGGAACCTCGCCGGCGTGGGACATCTCACGCAGGCAGATGCGGCACAGGGCGAAGGCGCGGTAGACAGCCCGGGCCCGGCCACAGCGCCGGCACCGGGTGTAGGCGCGCACCTTGAACTTCGGCTTGCGCTGCTGCTTCTCGATGAGGGCCTTCTTGGCCATGACTCTCTACCTGCCTCCGTCGCGCCGGAAGGGGAATCCGAAGGCGTCGAGCAGGGCCCGGCCTTCGTCGTTGGTGCGGGCGGTCGTCACGATGGTGATGTCCATGCCCCGGACGGTGTCCACCTTGTCGTAGTCGATCTCGGGAAAGATGAGCTGCTCCGTGACGCCGAAGCTGTAGTTCCCCCGTCCGTCGAACCCATCCGGGTCCAGGCCCCGGAAGTCCCGGATGCGGGGGATGGCCAGGGTGATGAGGCGGTCGAAGAACTCCCACATGCGATCGCCTCGCAGCGTCACCTTGGCGCCCACCGAGTTGCCTTCCCGCAGCTTGAAGCCGGCGATCGACTTCTTGGCCTTGGTCACCAGGGGCTTCTGGCCGGTGATGATCCGCAGGTCGGTGACCGCGCCCTCGAGGAGGGAAGCCTGCTGGGTGGCCTTGCCGACGCCGCAGTTGAGCACGATCTTGACGAGGCGGGGCACCTCCATGACGTTGCCCAGCCCCAGGCTGTCCTTGAGGGCGGCCTTGACCTCGGCGTCGTACTTGGCCCGCAGGCGGGGCCGGGCCGGGGCCTCCACCGACTCGGTCGCGGTCATCAGATGTCCCCCCGGCACTTGGCGCAGACCCGAACCTTCTGGCCGTTGGCGTCGAAGCGGTACCCGATGCGGGTGGGGCCGCCGCAGGAGCCGCACTCCAGCGCCACG
>JBOGFE010000096.1:0-3290 GCA_050741935.1 Acidimicrobiia bacterium
GGCCCGGGGGGTGCCACCGAGGAGCTGGGGCGGCGGGTCATGACCGCCGGCCGACCAGCGACTCTCCATTCCGGGGGACACCCCCTTACCCCCGTCGATTCCGGGGGACACCCCCTTACCCCCGTCGATTCCGGGGGACACCCCCTTACCCCCGGGGCGGGCCAGGCCCTCGCTGTCGGAGGCGCACAGGACGGCGAAGCGCACGTCGGGATGCAGCCATACGTCGGGGCGGGTGACGTATTCGGGATAGACGGTGAGGCGGGGGGCGAGCACCTTGCCGGCCGCCTCGGTGGCTTCCCGGAGCCGTTCCAGCCCGGGCCAGGGCCGCTCGGGGTTGACGTGGTCGGGGGTGAGGGGCGACACCCCGCCCCAGTCGTCGATGCCGGCGGCGACGAGGGCCGCCAGGTCCGAGGCCAGGTTGGGCGGCGCCTGGAGGTGGATGCTCTCGGGCAGGAGGATGCGGGCGGCGGCCACCGTCCAGAGCATGTCGTCCTCCGGGCAGGGAGGATGGCCGGCCATGCCCGTGCCCGGCTTGGGCAGGAAGTTCTGGACGATCACCTCCTGGACGTGGCCGTGGCGGGCGTGGCTGGCGGCGATGGCTTCGAGTGCCTCCAGGCGCTCCTCCCGGGTCTCGCCGATGCCGACAAGCAGCCCGGTGGTGAAGGGGATGCGGGCCTCGCCGGCCGCCTCCAGCGTGGCCAGGCGGCGCTCGGGGGTCTTGTCCGGCGCCCGGTGGTGGGCCCCGCCGGGCTCACCCAGGCGGGCGGCCAGGGTCTCGAGCATCATGCCCTGGGACGGGCTCACGGCCCGCAGGCGCTCCAGGTCGGGGCGGGAGAGGGCGCCGGCGTTGGCGTGGGGGAGCAGCCCGGTCTTCTCCAGCACGGCGCCGGCGGCGGCCACCAGGTAGTCGACCGTGGAGGTGTAGCCGTGGTCCTCCAGCCAGCGCCCGGCGACGACGTAGCGGTCCTCGGGGGCCTCGCCCAGGGTGAAGAGCGCCTCGTGGCAGCCCGCTTCGGCGCCGGCGGCGGCGATGGCCACCACCTCGTCGAGGCCGAGGAAGGGTGTCGCCAGGCGGGCCGGCGGCTTGGCGAAGGTGCAGTAGCCGCACCGGTCCCGGCACAGCATGGTGAGGGGGATGAACACCTTGGGCGAGAAGGTCACCCGGTCGCCGAAGGCGCCGTCCCGCCGGCGGCCGGCTTCGGCCATGAGATCCGCCAGGGACGCTGCGAGGAGGTCGCCTGCACTCACGGCCCGTCAGGGTAGTGGCTGGTCTCCCTTCTGCTTCCAGCGGAGTCCCACGATGCCGGGTCGGCGGGCCGCATACTGGGGCCGTGCGTGACTGTCACTGCATCCTCTGTGCCGCCGGCGCTCCCGAGCCGGCCGGCTACGAGGTGGTGGCGGTCGAGGACCCGCCCTACGCCTACACCGTCGGCCTGTGGCACTCCGCCGGGCATCCCGAGGTCGTCCTCTGCGGCCTCCCCGACGCCGGGGTGCGCCTGGAGAAGGCGGCCGTCGAGGTGGCCGGCGGGCGGGTGCTGCCACCCGACCAGGGCGAGGACGACATCCTCGGTGACCTGGCCGTGGAGCGGCGCCCGGTGCTCGCCACCTGGCACCGCCGGCTCTTCCCCGCGCTCCTCGAGTTCTACCGGGGCCAGCCCGTTCCCGTCGTCCAGCTCGCCTTCGCCGTCGGCCCTGTCCAGCCCCGCCTGTGGGACCGGTGCCCGGTCGAGCCGGCGCCGGCCGACTGGCCGTTCCCGGACCCGCCCGAGACCCTGGTGGTGGCCACCTCCGGCGTGGCCTACGACGGCGCGCCGATCGTCCTCGTGGCACACGACGACGAGGGCGAATGGCAGTTCCTGGGCCCGGGGGCCGACGACCTGACCCCCGTCCACCTGGCCCACGTGCTCGCCTGCCATCCCGGCCTGGCCTGCCTCGGCGACCTCCCCCCCGGCTGGGAAGCGACCGCCACCGCCCCCGGCACCTGGTCCCGCACCCCCGCCGAGGACTACTGAGCCAGAGGTGTGTGCACCCATACCGCTCTGAGCGGCACAGGTGCGCGCGCCTCAGGCGGCGTGGTCGCCCGCCAGCGCCTGGAGCCGGGCTTGGAGGCGGGCCGGGTGGCGGAGGTCGTTCCTGGTGACCCTCACGACCGTCCAGCCCAGGGCTTGGAGGCGGGCCTGGCGGGCGCCGTCGGCATCCTTGCGGCGGGGGCCGTGGAACTCCTGGCCGTCGTATTCCAGGATCAGCTTGATGCCGGGGACGGCAAGGTCCGCCTTGGCCACGAACCGGCCGCCGGTATCGAAGACGGGGTGCTGGCGCACCGGAGCCGGGAATCCCCAGCTCAGCATGAGCCGTTGGAGCTTGATCTCCGGCGGGCTGTCCGGGCGACGGCCGCTGGACCAGACCTGGAGCGCCTGGTCGATCAGAGGCACGCCCTTGCGGCCAGGGGCACGGGCGACCCGTGTGACCGCGGCCCGCAGGTCACTGGCGGTGGTGACCCGGCGGATCAGGGCGACGTCGATCAGCTCGCACAGGGAGTCGTAGGCCAGGACTCCGGCGCAGTCGACCAGCGTTCGGGCGACCGAGGTCGAGGGCACCCCATCGACGATGGACAGGTCGCGGGCATCGATGGGCTGACGCACCCGGTGGACGACCGCGCCGACCAGCCGGTTGGTGGCGCCGGACACGACCGTGACGTGGGGCACCTGCGGTGGTTCGACGAGGCCGGACAGGGCGGCGGCGGTCAGGTGTGAGGCCACGGTGCCCGGTGGGCCGGCCAGGCAGATCACCATCACCCGCTGCATCCAGGTTTCGGGCACGGCGGCCACCACGAACACGGCTCGGGCGGCGCGGCGCCAGCGACCGGACGCCAGACGTCGTTCGATCTGGTGCCGGGTCAGTCCGACGTCCGAAGCCTGGCGGCGGCTGATGACGCCATGCTGTTGGGCGGCGATCTCGTCGGCGCGCTCGTCGGGGGTTGGTTCCTCGACGACGGCCGGTTCGTCAGCGAGCTCGTCGGGGGTTCGTTCCTCGGCCACGGGCCGGGAGTATGGCCCCGGAGCAGCGGTGACGCCCTGCAATTTCGGGGGGTCCGTGCCGGTCAATAGCGGATCCCCTGGCCGGGCCGGCCGGTGCGGGGGCCGTAGGGGGCGGTGTCGAGCCACCGGCCGGCGGGTCGCACCCAGGGGGACACGGCCGCCGCCAGCCGGCGCTTGAGGCGGAGGCGGGGATCGGTGGCCGACATGTGGGCCAGGGCGGTGCCGGCGGCGGCCCGGTTGTACTCGGCCGCC
>JBOGFE010000097.1:0-6173 GCA_050741935.1 Acidimicrobiia bacterium
ACTTGGACATCTTGGTGCCGTCGAGGCGGACCATGGGGGCGTGGAGCCAGTGGCGGACGAACGGCTCACCCGTGGCCGCCTCCGATTGGGCCGCCTCGCACTCGTGATGGGGGAAGATCAGGTCCGATCCCCCGCCGTGGAGGTCGATGGTGGTGCCCAGCTCCCGCAAAGCCAGGGCCGAGCACTCGATGTGCCACCCGGGCCGGCCCGGGCCGAAGGGGGCGTCCCAGGAGGGCTCGTCGGGAGCCGAGTGCTGCCAGAGGGCGAAGTCGAGCGGGTCCCGCTTCACCGGGTCGTCGGGCCGCCCGCCCCGCTCCCGGGCCAGGGCCAGCATCTCCTCCCGGGTGAAGCCCGACAGGGAGCCGAAGCCGGGGCTGGTGGCGATGTCGAAGAACACGCTGCCGCCGGCCTGGTAGGCGTGACCCGAGGCCAGCAGGCGCCCGACCAGGTCGATGATCTGGGGGACGGCTTCGGTGGCCCGGGGCTCGGAGATCGGCGGGCGCATCCCCAGGGCGTCCATGTCGGACCGGAACCGGGCCATCTCCGCCTCGGCCAGCTCCAGGTAGTCGACACCCAGCTCCTTGGCCTTGGGGAGGATCGAGTCGTCGACGTCGGTGACGTTGCGGACCAGCGCCACCTCGTGACCGAGCTCCTCCAGGCGGCGGATGAGGAGGTCGTAGGTGAGGTAGGTGGCGGCATGGCCCAGGTGGGTGGAGTCGTAGGGGGTGATCCCGCACACGTACATCCGCACCGGGTCAGGACCGGGGTCGAAGTCGACCACCTCCCGGCGGGCGGTGTCGTAGAGGCGCATCCGCTGGCAGCCGCCCGGATCTACGACGCCATGAGCTGGAGGGTGGCCCTCCCGCCGTAACGGAGGTTGACCGTGAGGATCACGGCGGTGAAGGACTCCAGTCCGAGGGCGTTCTCCAGCGGGCCGCCGTCCAGCGCCCGCAGGTCGGGCATGGCCGACACCAGGGCCTCGGTGGCCCGGAGGGCCTCGAGGTGGTCGGAGACGACCACCACGTCGCCGACCATGGGCTGGTCCAGGTTGGCCAGAGCGGTGGCGGGGACGTGGTGGAGGGCGGCCGCCACCAGCGCCTCGGGCGCGGCCGCCTGCACGGCGGCGGCGATGGAACCCTTGGCGATGGGGACCACGTGGGAGCGTCGGGGCGCCCGACCCTGGAGGTACTGGAAGCTGGCCCCCACCTTGACCATGGAGCTGGCCATGGACACCACCGGTTTCCCGGCCAGGGCCTCGGCGTAGGCGGCGGCCGTGTCGACGGTGGCCGCCGCCCTGGTCGCCAGCACCACGATCTCCCCCTGCTCCGCCGCCTCGGCGTTGGGCACCGCCTCGATGCGGGCCATGCGGTGCCCCCACTGGTCCTTCAGCTGCTTGACCATCGCCTCCGCCTTGGCCTGGTCCCGGGATCCGGCGTAGACCCGCAGGCCCACGTTGGCCAGCCGGGACACCAGACCGCGGCCGGCCGGTCCGGTCGCTCCGAGCACTCCGACTTTCATCACGGGCTCAAGCTTGGCACACCGTTTTCATGGCTCTTCGCCTGGCGGCTCATCGCAATGTGGTCGGGGACCCCAGCCCCAACCACCGGCCGTGCCGCTCGGCCCTATTACCCTTCCCGTCTATGCGAACCCGTGTCCTCCTGGCCGTCGTGGGCCTGCTGGTGGGCGGTGGCTGCGAGGGCGGCTCGGACGAGGCCCGCCAGGGGGGTACCGCCGCCGAGGCCGGGCCCGGGGCACCGTCCCAGCGCCTGGCGCCGCTGCCCGACCCGCCCCGCACCGAGGTGGTGGGGACCTTCTTCGACGGCAAGGTGGTGGTCCTCGCCGGCCTGCTCCAGGACAACTCGGCCAGCGCCCAGGTCGACTTCTACGACCCGGCCACCGACAGCTGGACCAGTGGTCCGCCGCTGCCGGTGGCGCTGCACCACACCGCCGCCGGCGTCCTCGACGGGCGCCTCTACGTCGTCGGGGGCTACCTCGACCCCCAGTGGACGCCGGTGGCCGAGGTGCACAGCCTGGGACCGGGCGAGACGGCCTGGCGGCCGGAGCCGCCCCTGGCCGGTCCCCGGGGCGCCCTGGCCGTCGCCTCCCTGCCCGGCGCCCTGGTGGCGGTGGGCGGCGTGGGGAGCGGCGAGATACGCCGCACCGAGATCCTGGAGTCGGGAGCCTCCGCCTGGCAGCCCGGCCCCGACCTCGGCACCGAACGGGAGCACCTGGCCGCCACCGGGGCCGGCGGCCGGGCCTTCGCCATCGCCGGCCGGGTGGGGACGCTGGAATCCAACAAGGACTCCGTCGAGTCCTTCGGCCTGACCGACACCACCTGGAAGGCCGAGCCCAAGCTGAACCACTCCCGGGGCGGGACGGGCGCCGCCTCCCCCGGCGACCGGCCCTGCGTGGCCGGCGGCGAGGAACCGCTCGGTCGCACCATCGCCGAGGTCGAGTGCCTCCAAGACGGCCGCTGGGTGGTCGTGGCCCACCTCGAGGTCCCCCGCCACGGCCTGGCCGTCATCGCCAACGGCAACCGCCTCCACGTCATCGGCGGCGGCCCCAGGCCCGGCGTCTTCACCAGCACCACCCACGAAGCCTTCGATCTCTGAAGCTGGGGAGCGCCGATGACCGAGCATGCGGTGGTGATCGCCGGAGGCGGCCCGACCGGGCTGATGTTGGCGGGCGAGCTGGCGTTGGCAGGGGTCGACGTCGTCATCGTCGAACGACGCGCCACTCAGGATCTCGACGGATCGCGAGGCGGGGGTCTTCACTCCCGCACCATCGAGGTGCTCGATCAGCGGGGCATCGCGGAACGATTCCTCTCGGCGGGGAAGAAACATCCGGGCGTGGGCTACGCCCTGATCCCCTTGGACATCAGCGACTTCCCCACCCGCCACAACTACCTGCTCGCCCTCTGGCAGAGCCACTTCGAGCCCATCCTGGCTGACTGGGTCGGTGAGCTCGGGGTTCCGATCCTTCGTCGCTGCGAGGTGGTGGGCTTCACTCAGGACGACACCGGCGTCGACGTCCAGCTGTCCGGCGACACGTCGCTCCGAGCGGAGTATCTCGTCGGCTGCGACGGAGGACGCAGCCTGATCCGCAAGGCAGCCGGCATCGACTTCCCCGGGTCGGATGCCTCGACCAGCTGGATGATCGCCGAGGTCGAGATGGACGAGGAGCCGGAGCTCGGCTTCCGTCGCGACAGCGCCGGCATCCATGCCCTCGGTCGGAGGGAAGCCGGGGAGCCGATCGGGGTCGTACTCACCGAACGACACCCCGACCACACCGGCGACCCCAGCATGGACGAGCTTCGCGAAGCACTCGTCGCCGTGTACGGGACGGACTACGGGGTGCACAGCCCCACCTGGATATCCCGCTTCACCGACATGACCCGCCAAGCAGCCTCCTACCGCCACGGCCGTGTACTGATCGCCGGGGACGCCGCCCACGTGCATCCCCCGCCGGGCGGCCAGGGCCTCAACACCGGCGTGCAGGATGCCGTGAACCTGGGATGGAAGCTGGCCCAGGTGGTGAACAAGACGTCACCCGAGAGCCTCCTGGACACCTACCACGCCGAACGGCATCCGGTCGGTGCCCGGTTGTTGCACAACACCATGGCGCAGGTCGCGCTGGGCAAGCCCGACGACCGTCACCAGGCCCTCCACGCCACCATGACCGAGCTGCTGAGCATGGACGAGCCGCGCCGGCGCATCGCCGGGATGATCTCCGGTCTCGACATCCACTACGACCTCGGGGAGGGACACCCGCTGCTCGGGCGGCGCATGCCCGACCTCGACCTGCACACCGCCGACGGCCCCACGCGCGTCTTCACCCTGCTGCACGACGCCCGGCCCGTGCTCCTCAACCTCGGTGAACGCGGCGGTTTCGACATCTCTCCTTGGGCGGATCGGGTCCGGTTGGTCGACGCCAAGCATGCCGGCGTGTGGGAGCTCCCGGTCCTGGGCGAGGTCGCGGCTCCCCAGCCGTGGTGATCCGACCCGACGGGCATGTCGCCTGGGCGGGAGACCTCACGGACCCAGAGCTGCCTCGAGCACTCGCGACCTGGTTCGGAGCGGCCAACCTCCGGCTCATTGGAACCCGACATCCAAGCGCCACCGCGCCCATCACCTGAGTGCCGTTCAGCGACGCAGCAGAAGGCGTCGCAGGGCGACAGCACCCGAGGATGGGCCGAGTCGCAGCGATCCCCTCGGCGTGCACCTCCTCGTCCCCCGCCGGACGCCGCTGGCATGCTCCCGTAACACGCATTCACGTGTTCGTGCACCCGAGCGTTCGCCTCCCTGTCCTCTCAACGCCTGCTGGGCCTGCCGTGACACCGCTTGGCCGCTGTGTCGTGGGCTCGGCTGGCGCTCGTTGCATCGACCACCAGAGCGGGCGCACTGATGGGCCATCCAACGCGTGGTGCGCTTGGGGATGGCGCTGGCCGAGTTGGGTGTGCGTACCCAGGTGGCGCTGCTGAAAGCCCGCCAGCTGCGGCTGGCTACCGGAGCGGGCAGCCGGCTGCACGTCTGCCCGGGTGCATTTTCGACCGGCTGGCCGTCGCCCAGCCCGACTGATCCCCGACACCGACCGCACCCTCGCCATCGCCACAACACCGCCCGCCTCGACCAGCTCCAACACCGCCGCCCCCTCTCGCGCGCCTCGACCTCCAACCATGACCGTCCCCCGACCGCCGGGCGTCCCCCGACATCGTCCGCCGTCCTGCCCCACCCGTCGTCTCCGACCCCCAGATCCGGCGCGCACACCCTTGCAGGTCTGGGGGAACCTGCCGGGAACGTCACGTGCGTACGTAACCCGACCGATCCGGGACCGCGTACGCGCCGACCGGTCCTCGAAATCACCTCGCGACGCGAAGCCTCAGCCGCGGCCTTGTAGAGACAGGACGGGCCATACCTCAAGGAGCGCTGATGACCACCCACGAGACCATCACGATCACCAGCGAACCGACCGTGGCGCCGACTAGCCTGACCGGACTCCCGCTCATGTTGACGGTCGGCGAGGCGGCGGCGGTGCTCAGGATCAGCAGGACGAGTGCCTACAAGCTTGCGCACGAATGGAGGGCGAGCCGAGGAGTAACAGGGCTACCGACCGTGCGCTTGGGCGGCCGCGTGATGGTGCGACGAGTCGACCTCGCCGAGATCGTTGGGCTCGGGCCCGATTGGTCACCGACAGCTACCGCGGGAGCAGCCGAGCGTGCCGGAGCTCGTCGATAGCGTCCTCCGGCATGCCGACGACGTCGAGGTGCACGATCGACGACCCGCCCGGACCTTCGATGATGTCCACCACCCTGGCAAGGAACGGCTCCACCGGGTCGCCGGCGACGATGAGCGCGCCGGGGCGTACCCGGTCCGGCTCGGCGGCGGCGTCGAGGAAGGCCCACACGAAGCCCGTTTCGTCGATCTGGTTCACGTCGGCCGGCAGCGTGACAGCGACGTCGTCGTGGTCGGTCACAGCTCCATCCTGACGTGATGCGGATTGACCTTGACCTCACCCAGCACCTCGATCAGACGCTGAGCTGCCGTCTCAGTGTACGAGGGAAGCACCACGCTGTATTGGGGCGCGCGGAACGTGGCGAGCAGACCGAAGCCGGTCTCGACGATGCGCCCCACCGGCACGGTCGCGTAGCTCCGGCGGGTCCGCAGGCGTGGGCCCGACAGGATGGCGTCGACGTCCCACCCGGCGACAGTGACCTCCGCCGAGACCGCTACGAACGGGCGGCCTGCCCTCGAGTACCGGCGGCTGGTGGCATCGGCATTGCGCAACAGGCCATCCACTGTCAGCGGCCAGCCGCGGATGACGAGATGCGCGTCCGGGTCGAACACCTCGCCGAGGCGGACGTGGCCTCGATGGGTGTGAGGTCGCTCATCGGTTACCGGTCCAGGCGTGCGGCGAGGGACGCGGCGACGCCGGCTTGGCCCTGCTCGATCTCCTGGGCGTAGATCCGGAGCAGGGTGTCGGGCGAGTGACCGAGGCGGGCGGCGACGGTCACCGGGTCGTGACCGTCGCGGAGTGCGGTGCTGGCGGCCCAGTGGCGGAGGTCGTGGAGCACGAAGCCGCCCGTCCGGCCTACCGGGACGCCGGCCCGCTTCCCTGCCCCCATGAAGACCACGTAGAGCCAGCGGGGCGAAGGCTGGACCGCGGCGCCCGGTTCG
>JBOGFE010000098.1:0-21316 GCA_050741935.1 Acidimicrobiia bacterium
CCCTCGCCGTGTTCCACCAGCGCTTCTCGACCAACACGACGCCGACGTGGGAGCGCGCCCAGCCCTACCGCTTCCTCTGCCACAACGGGGAGATCAACACGCTCCAGGGCAACGAGCACCGGATGGCGGCCCGGGGGCGGCTCGGCACCGAGGCGGCCGGCCTCGGTCCCGAAGAGCTGTTCAGGCCCGTGCTGGACCCGGAGGACTCCGACTCGGGCAAGCTCGACTCGGCCGTCGAGCTCCTCCTCCGGGGTGGGCGCGACCTGCGCCACGCCGTGGCCATGCTCGTCCCCGAAGCCTGGGAGGGGAGCCGCGACCTGCCCGCCGACGTGCGGGACTTCTACCGCTACCACGCCTGCCTGGCCGAGCCGTGGGACGGGCCCGCCGGGCTGATCTTCACCGACGGGGTGCGGGTGGGAGCGTCACTCGACCGCAACGGGCTCCGGCCCCTGCGCTACCAGGTGTGCGACGACGGGTTCGTGGTCGCCTGCTCCGAGGTGGGGGCGGTACCGGTGGAAGGGCACGGCAAGGTCCGCCGGGGCCGGCTGGGGCCGGGCGAGATGCTCTGCGTCGACCCCGGGCGGGGCGGCCTGGAGGACGACGTCACCATCAAGACCTGGCTGGCGGGCCGGGCCCCCTACTCGGCCTGGGCCTACGAGGGTCTCCGGCCGCTCTCGCCCGGCCTGCCCGTGGCCGAGCCGCCCGACGAGGAGGACCTCACCCGCACCCAGGCCGCCTTCGGCGTGAACAAGGAGGAGGTGGCCATGGTCCTCAAGCCGATGGCCACCGACGCCAAGGAACCGACCTTCTCCATGGGCGACGACGTGCCCTTCGCCGCCGTCGCCTCCCGGCCCCGTCCCGTCCACCACTACCTCAAGCAGCGCTTCGCCCAGGTCACCAACCCGCCCATCGACCACCTCCGGGAGCGGCTGGTGATGTCGCTGCGTACCTGCCTCGGGCCCCGCCAGCCGCTCCTCACCGAGGGGCCCCGGGCCGCCCAGCTCCTCGAGCTGCCCACCTTCTTCCTCTATCCCGACGCCGTGGAGCGCCTGCTCGACCCCGAGCGGTCCCCGTTCGCGGCGGTGCGCCTCGACGCCAGCTTCCCCGTCGCCGCCGGCCCCGAAGGCCTGGCCGCTGCCGTCGCCCGCCTCGGCGAGGAGGCGGAGACGGCGGTGCGGCAGGGAGCCGCGGTCCTGGTCATCGACGACGCCGGCATCGGGCCGGACCGGGCCGCCGTCCCCGGCCTGCTCGCCACCGGGGCGGTCCACCACCGCTTGGTGCGGGCCCGGCTGCGCACGGCGGCGTCGCTGGTGGTCGACACCGGCGACGCCCGGGACGTCGACTCGGTGGCATGCATGCTCGGCTACGGCGCCGACGCCATCTGCCCCCGCCTGGCCCTGGAGTCGGTGGCCACCATGGCCGACACCGACCAGTTGGGGGAGGCCGGCTCGGCCGAGGCCCAGACCCGCTTCCAGGCCGCCCTGGAGGACGGGGTGCTCAAGATCATGTCCAAGATGGGGATCTCCACCGTCGACGGCTACCGGGCGGCCCAGATCTTCGAGGCCCTGGGACTGGCGGCCGAGGTCGTCGACACCTGCCTGGCCGGCACCGCCTCCCAGGTGGGCGGCCTCGGCTTCGCCGCCCTCGGGGCCGACGCCCTGCGCCGCCACGCCGACGGCTTCGCGGCCGACGGGGTGGTGCTCGACTCACCCGGGTTCGTGCGCCACCGCAAGGGCGGCGAGTACCACTCCAACGACCCCGAGGCCATCGAGGTGCTCCACCAGACGGTGGGGATGCCGGTCGAGATCAAGGGCCGGGGTCGTAACGGGAACACACGGACCGTGCTGCCGGGAGGTGGGGCAGGGGCCCCCACCTCCATCGCGATGAGCCGCCAGGCGAAGAGCCATGAGCAGAGCGAGGTCATCTTCCTGGAGGACCACCGGGACGAGCCGGTGGCGGCCGCCACCCCGGCCGACATCGCCGCCGCCCACCTCCTCCGGCGGGCCATCGCCCAGGGCCGGTCCGACCTCTACGAGGCGTTCTCCAAGCTGGTGAACGAGCGGCCCACCACCGAGCTGCACGACCTGTTGGAGTTCGGCCCCGCCGGGCCGCCCGTGGCCATCGGGGAGGTCGAGCCGGTCGGTGCCATCACCGCCCGGTTCTCGTCCGGCGCCATGTCGCACGGGGCCCTGTCGGCGGAGGCGCACGAGTGCCTGGCCCAGGCCCTCAACCTGGTGGGCGGGAAGAGCAACTGCGGGGAGGGGGGCGAGAGCCGCCACCGGTACCGCACCCGGGGCATGGCCGCCGACAAGAACTCCCGCATCAAGCAGATCGCCTCCGGCCGCTTCGGCGTCACTCCCGAGTACCTGGCCTTCGCCGACGAGCTCAACATCAAGATGGCCCAGGGCTCCAAGCCCGGCGAGGGCGGCCAGCTGCCCGGCCACAAGGTGTCCCGGGAGATCGCCCGCCTGCGCCACACCCAGCCCGGTGTCGGGCTCATCTCGCCGCCGCCCCACCACGACATCTACTCCATCGAGGACCTGGCCCAGCTCATCTACGACCTCAAGCAGGTCAACCCGATGGCCGACGTGTCGGTCAAGCTCGTGGCCGAGGACGGGGTGGGCACCATCGCCGCCGGCGTGGTCAAGGCCCTGGCCGACGTGGTCCAGATCTCGGGGTCCAACGGCGGGACGGGGGCGTCGCCCCTGTCGTCCATCAAGCACGCCGGCATGCCCTGGGAGCTGGGCCTGGCCGAGACGCAGACCGCCCTGGTGGAGAACGAGCTGAGGGACCGGGTCCGGGTCCGGGTCGACGGCGGCATGAAGACGGGCCGCGACATCGTGGCCGCCGCCCTCCTCGGCGCCGACGAGTACTCCTTCGGCACGGCGGTGATGCTGGCCGAGGGCTGCATCATGGTCCGGGCCTGCCACAAGGACACCTGCCCGACCGGGATCGCCACCCAGCGCCCCAACCTGCGGGCCAAGTTCACCGGGACCCCCGAGGGCGTGGCCGCCTATCTCTGCTTCGTCGCCGAGGAGACCCGGGCCATCCTGGCCGGTCTCGGGCTCCGCTCCCTCGACGAGGCCATCGGCCGGGTCGAGCTGCTGCGCCAGCGCCGGACGGGCGACGCCCGGGCCGACGCCCTCGACCTGTCACCGCTCCTGGTCCCGCCGTCGGACCCCGACGCGCCCCGGCGGTTCGTGGCCGGCGTCCCCATCCAGCGGCCCCGGGGTGAGCTCGGCCACCGGCTGGCCGACGACGCCTTCTACACCCTGTGGGAGGGCGGCGAGATCACCCTGGACTACGAGATCACCAACGCCGACCGGACCGTGGGAGCGACCCTCGGCGGCGCCATCGGCGTGGAGTGGGGCGACGGGCTGCCCCCGGGTCAGGTCACGGCCCGGTTCACCGGCGCCGCCGGGCAGAGCTTCGGGGCCTTCCTGGCCGACGGGGTGATACTGGAGCTGCATGGCGAGGCCAACGACTACGTGGGCAAGGGGATGGGGGGCGGACGGCTGGTGATCCGCCCGCCGGCGGACGACGCCGGCGACCCGGTCCTGGCCGGCAACACCGTCCTCTACGGCGCCACCGGCGGCCAGCTGTTCGTCGCCGGGCAGGTGGGGGAGCGCTTCTGCGTCCGCAACAGCGGGGCCACCGCGGTGGTGGAAGGCACCGGCGACCACGCCTGCGAGTACATGACCGGCGGGACGGTCGTCGTCCTGGGTCCGGTGGGCCACAACCTGGGGGCGGGCATGACCGGCGGGGAGGCGTACGTCCATGACCCCGAAGGCCGCCTCGGGAACCGGCTCAACTCCCAGCTCGTCCAGGCCGTCCGGCCCGACAACGCCCAGTCGGCCGAGCTGCGCTTCCTGATCGAGCGCCACCGGGAGTACACCGGCTCGCCCCTGGCCGCCGCCCTCCTGGCCGACTGGGAGGGGACCCTGCGCTGCTTCTGGTGGGTGGCGCCGGTGGACGAGGTGGCCCGCATCGAACGGGCCCACGAGGGCATGCTGGGCGCGTCGGCGTGAGCGACTCGGTCCTGTCCATCCGCTCGCGCGGCTCCGTCCTGTCGATCAACTCGATCGGGTCCGTCCTCTCCGTCGGCTCGGTCGGCTCGGTCCTGTCGATCGGGTCGGTCGGCTCTGCCGGCTCGATCCTCTCCATCGCCTCCCTCGCCAGCCTGGGCGGCATCCTCTCCGCCGCCAGCGTCGCCTCGATCCTGTCGTGGGCGTCGGTGCAGGGCGTGCTCAGCGCTCGACGTAGGGGCAGTGGCGGCAACCGAGGTCGCAGCAGAAGCCTCGTTCCCACAGGGTCCGGGCGGTCATGACCCATAGCCCGGTGATGGGGTCCCGGTAGCGGGGCCGGCCCGAGCGCACCGCCTTCTCGTGGGCGGCCAGCGCCTTCTCGTAGCCGGGAGTGGCGGGATCGAGGCGCTCGGGGTGCGGGCGCAGCCGGTCGGCGGGCAGTGACACAGGAGGCATTCCATAGGGTCGGGCCCCGAGAGGCAGAATCGACACCGTGACCTCGACGCCCGACACTCCCCGCCCACCCGACTTCGACGCCCGGCCCGACCCTCGGGAGCGGGTGGTGCTCGACCCCGCCGAGGCCGGCTGGCAGGCCCTGTACCACCTGATGAACGCCACCGTGGCCCCCCGCCCGGTGGCCTGGGTGTCGACCCTGTCCGCCACCGGCGTTCCCAATCTGGCGCCCCACTCCTACACCACCGTGTTCTCCCTGCAGCCCCCGGTGGTGGGCTTCGTGTCCGTGGGCCGGAAGGACTCGACCACCAACGTCGAGGCCACCGGCGAGTACGTGCTCAACATCGCCAGCCAGGACCTGCTCGAGAAGCTGAACCTCACCGCGGCCAATTTCCCGCCCGACGAGGACGAGTTCACCTGGGCCGGGCTCACCCACGTCGCCTCCGACCTCGTCCGCCCGCCCCGGGTGGGCGAGGCGCCCGTGTCCTTCGAAACCCGCCTGGTCGAGGTCGTCCCGATCGGGAACTGCTTCCTCGTCCTGGGCGAGGTGGTCCGGGTCCATGTGGCCACCGACGTCTGGCGGGACGGGCGGGTCGTCCCCGAGCTGCTCCAGCCCGTCCTGCGCCTGGCCGGGTCGATGTTCGCCCGCCTGGGTCCCACCTTCAACCTGGCCCGGCCGACCTACGACGACGTGCTCGCCGGCGAGGTCGCCCGCCTCCCGGACGGTCTCCGATGACCGCCCCCGCCCGTCGCTGGGCTGAGGCGCTGGCCCAGTGGGCCATCCCCCCGGAGATCCTCGACCACGCCCCGGAAACGCCCTGGGGTTGCCCGACCGGCCTCTTCGTCCGCTCGGCGGAGGAAGCGGTGGCGCCCGACGCCGCCCGGTCGCCGACCGCCCGGCGGGCGCTGGAAGCTCTTCCCGACGGCGGGTCGGTGCTCGACGTCGGAGCCGGTGGGGGAGCGGCCAGCCTGCCCCTTGCCCCGCCGGCGGCACGCATCACCGCCGTGGATCAGAGCGCCGGCATGCTCGTGGCGTTCGCCGCCCTGGCCGGTCGCCGGGGGGTGGACCACGTCGAGGTCCAGGGCAGGTGGCCGGACGCCGCACCCCAGGTGGAGCTGGCCGACGTCGTCGTCTGTGCCCACGTCTTCTACAACGTCGCCGACCTCGAGCCCTTCGTGGCCGCCCTCACCGCCAAGGCCCGCCGGCGGGTGGTGACCGAGCTCACCGCCGTTCATCCCCAGGAGTCCCTCAATCCCTTGTGGCGCCGGTTCCACGGCCTGGAGCGGCCCATCTACCCGACCGCCGACGACGCCCTCGCCGTCGTGACCGCGATGGGTCTCGACGCCGGCGTCGAACGCTGGGAGGCGCCCGGCCGCTGGGAATCCGCCCCCCGGGAGGAGCTGGTCACCTTCGCCCGCCGGCGCCTGTGCCTCCCACCCGAGCGGGATCCCGAGGTGGCCGAGGCGCTCGACGAGGTGTTCCTGCTCGGCCCCCGTTCGCTGGTGACCCTGTGGTGGGACGTCAGCGGCGACCGGCCAGGAACGCCGTGACCTGGACGAAGCCGGCGCCGTGGTTCCAGGCCTGGCCGGTCACGTAGACGCGGGCGCCGCGGGGGTCGACGGCCAGGTCCTTCAGATAGCTGGCCTGGATCCGCTCGGTGTCGTGGTAGGAGCCGCGCCACAGGAGGTCGCCCGTGGCCGAGTCGAAACCGGCCACGGCGAAGCTCACATCGCGCCCGGCGAGGGCCGCCTCGTCGTAGGCCGACATGGCGACGTAGACCTCGCCGCCGCCGGCTGACGAGCGCACCTTGACCAGTCCGAAGAGCCCTTCCTGGTCCTGGGTCGGGGTTGCGAGCGGGGCCAGGGTCGACCACTGCTCGGCCCCGGTGCGGGCGTCGCGGGCTTCGATCCGGTAGCCGGGCACGGGATCGTCGCTGTAGCCGGCCACGTAGACCCGCCGGCCGTCGGGACTGATGTCGACCGACCAGCCGAGGTCGTTCGAGTCGACCGGGAACCCCGCTCGCAGCGATCCGTAGCCCCCCGTCCACGCCGGCCGACCCGTGGCCGTGTCGTAGGCGATGGTGAGGAAGTCGAAGCTCGCCCCCGAGGGGCTCGGGCGGTGGCCCCAGCCGGTCACGTAGAGCAGGTCGCCATCGGGGTGGACGGCCATCTCCCGCGCCTCGGCCGAGCTGTCGTCGGCGGCGGTGTGGCGGGCCTCCCAGCGCGGCCGGCCCGTCCCGCCGTCGTAGGCGAGGGTGACCCACTGCACCCAGGGCCTGCCCGCCGGGCGGGCGATGGCGGTCAGGAAGACGCCGTGGCCGTCGGGAGTGGCCACCACGTCGACCGGCTTGGCCAGGGGGCTCGTCGATCCCTCCGCCGGTCCGTCCCAGTTGGCCGACCACAACAGCGCACCCGTTCCGGCGTCGAAGGCGAGCATGACCAGCCCGCCGGGCAGCCGCCGGCCGGCGACGAACACCCGGGTCTCCGTCACGGCCACCGCGTGGCCGATCAGGTTCTCGCGCTCGGTGTCACCGAACCGGGACTGCCAGCGCCGGGTTCCCGTCTTCGGGTCGCGGGCGGTAACCACGACCTGACCGCTCAGCACCCGGTCGGCATCGGGCACGCTGGTGCCGCCGACGCTCACGACCATGGACCCCGACGGGCTCATGGCGATGTCCTGCGCCCCGCCGGCGCCGCCGGTGCTGTTGGCCTCCTTCCAGCGCAGATTCCCGGTGGCCGCGCCGTAGGCCAGGTCGAAGCCGTTGGCCGTGACAAAGACGGCCGAACCGTCGCCGCCGGTGGCCACCGCCCGCCCCCAGTTCCGGTTGCCCCGCTCACTGGAAAGGGCGGGCCGGTCGCTCCAGGCCACGCAGCCGGCCCGGGCGCCGATACCGCAGTCGACTCCGACCTGGGCGGAGGCCTGGTGCCCGCCGGCGGCGGCCACCATCGGTCCGGCGAGGCCGACGGCGACCGCAACGAAGAAGCGCAGGAGGGGCATGGGCCCATTCTGCGTCATGAACGGGAATCCGTACCGAAACGGGGGCACTCGCGTCCCTCGCCGGGTATTCAAGCGGTCCGTTGATCGACGCTCCGGGCCGGTTTGGGGTCAAGCGGCGATGCAGTTTGGCGCGCCGAGGGGCGCGAATTGAGTGGTGCACCACTCATGACGTCGGACCTGCCGACGCTCATGTTGGCAGGCAGTTGGAAGGAGCGGGCCATGCACCGCCAGGCAGATGCGACGACGCCGAATGGCGACGTGATCCTCGAGATGAGCGGTCTCGAGAAGTCGTTCGGTGCGACGCGGGCGCTGGCCGGTGTGGACCTCACCATCGCCCCCGGAGAAATCCTCGCCCTCCTCGGGCGCAACGGCGCCGGCAAGACGACCCTGCTGTCCATCGCCGCCGGGCTGCTGCGACCCGACCGAGGCCGGGTCGAGGTGGCCGGAGTCGATGTGTCCTCCCGGCGCCGGGTGGCTGGCCGCTCTATCGGCTTCGCGCCGCAGACGATCGGTCTCTATCCGTCGCTGACGCTGCTCGAGAACCTCGAGTTCTTCGGCCGGCTGGGCGGTCTCCGGGGCCGCTCGCTCGGACCGCGCGTCGCGGGCGTCGCCGATGTCCTCGATTTTGGCTCGCTTCTCGACAAGCGGGTCAGGTATCTCAGTGGAGGTCAGCAGCGGCTGGCTCACGTCGCCGCCGCGGTCATCCACCGCCCGCTGCTGCTCCTCCTCGACGAGCCCAGCGCCGGCCTCGATCTGAGCAGCCGGGATCTGCTCGTCCGACTGCTCTCCGACCACGCCGCCGAGGGTGGAGCGGTCTGCTACTCGACACACATCCTCGGAGACGTCGCGGCCCTCGGGGCCACACTCGCCGTCATCGATCGGGGCGCACTCGTCGCCCGCGGTCGGCTCGATGCGCTCCTGGCCGCGCATGGCACGGCCTGCCTCGCTCTGCGCTTCGACGGTGAGCCGCCGATGGCCCTCCGGGATCTTCCCGGCACGAGCATGCATGGACCTGCGATCCGGATCCCCTGCGACGACCCGGCGGCCGCCGCCGCTTTCGTGCTCGGCCTGCTCGGCACCGAGATCCAGCGGCTGACGTCATTCGATCTCATCCAGCCCAGTCTCGAGAGCGTCTTCTTCTCCATCACGGGGCAACAGCTGCCCCCCGACGACGTCAAGGCAGAGGCCGATGCCCCGATGGGCCTTCCGGCATAGCGGCGCGGTGTGCGGAAACGACCTGCGGATTCTCCGCCGGGATCCCCTACCGCTCCTCGTCCTCGTGTTGATGCCGCTGCTCTTCATGGGATTTCTCCAGCCGTCCCTGCGCTCGGCGCTGGTCGAGCACGGCTACCACGACGCCAACGGGTCCGAGCAGGCGGTGCCCGGCATGGCCGTCATGTTCTCGATGTTTCTCGTCTCGAACATCGGCGTGGCCTTCTTCCGGGAGCACGCCTGGAACACCTGGGAACGGTTACGAGCCAGCTCGATGGGGACCGGCGAGATCATGCTGGGAAAGGCCATCGCCCCGCTCCTCGTGGCCGTCTTCCAGTTCGCCGTGCTGTTCGGGGTGGGCGGGAGGTTGTACGGACTCGCGGTCAAGGGCTCGCTGCTCGCCCTCCTGCTCGTCGAGGCAGCCTTCGCCCTCTGCATGGTGAGCCTCGGCCTGGTGGTCGTGGCGCATTGCCGGACGCTCCTCCAGGTGAACGCACTGAGCAACCTGGGCGCGCTCATACTCGCCGGCGTCGCCGGCGCTGTCACCCCATCGTTCCTCCTGCCGGCATGGGTCGGTGCCATAGCGCCCGGAACTCCGGGCTACTGGGCGATGCGGGGATTCCGAACCGTGGTCGTTGACGGTGGCGGTGTCAGGGAAGCCCTGTTGCCCGCCGGCGTCCTGGTCGCCTTCGCCGGTGTGCTCGGCGCGGTGGCGGCAGTGCGATTCCGGATCGAGGCGGTGAAGGTGGCATGGGCGTGACGGACGGGACCCCAGGGGTCGCTTCCTTCGGTCGCGTCCCGGCGGCCCCGGTCCGCATGCTGTGCCTCCCCCACGCCGGGGGATCACCGGCGTTCTTCCGTGCGTGGCCGGCGCGCCTTCCTGGCGTCGACGTCGTTCCGGTCCAGTTGCCCGGTCGTGGGGCGCGGTTCTCGGAACCGGCTCATGACAGCCTGTTGGCCGCGGCGCGTGCGATCGGCGACGCCATCGAGCCGCTGCTCGACCGACCGTACGCTGTCTTCGGCCACTGCCTGGGCGCCTGGCTCGGCTTCGAGGTCGTCCGGCGGATCCGGCGGCAACGGCTCCCGGAACCGGTCCACCTGTTCGTATCGGCTGCATTGGCGCCGCATCTGTCGGCGGCGCAGCCCCGACTTTCGGACCTTCCCGGTCCTGCCTTCCGGGACGCCGTGCTCGCCTTGGGTGGGACGGGCGAAGCGGTCGCCGCCAACGACGAGCTCCTTGATCTTCTGCTGCCGGTGGTGCGGACGGACTTCCGTCTGGCGGAGACGTACAGGGTTCCTGATGAGCCGCCGCTCTCCTGTCCGGTCACGGTCTTCGCTGGCCAGCAGGACCAACCGACAACAGAGGGTTTCGAAGCCTGGGAGCGGCACACCACCGGAACGTTCCGGCTCGTCACCCTGCCCGGAGGGCACTTCTTCGTCGATCACGAGCTTCCCCGGGTGCTCGCCGCCGTCGGCTGCGAGCTCGAGGACGCGTTCCGCCGGGCGACACCCGGCAAACCCGAGGAGGGATCATGATGGGCAGGACCGAGACCGGACCTGCGGTCACCGGGGAGGCGCCTGCGGATGAGCTGGCGATCGCCCGGTGGGCCACCACCCCGGAGCGCAGCGGCACCGACCAGTGGCTCCGGATACCGACCGGTCCACGGCCGACTCCGATGGACGGAGCCTCGGCCACCGGCGAGGCGCTGGTCTCCAACGGCCGGCTCGGGGCCGACATCATCCGACTCGCCGCCGGCGAGCGGTTCCGGCCGCACGCCCATCCCGGTGACCATCTTCTGGTCGTGCTCGCCGGCGAAGGCACGGTGACCCGTGCCGGGAAGGTGCACTCCACTTCGGCGGGAGACGTCTATCTGGTGGAAGGCGGCGTTCCCCACGCCGTGGGCGCCGTCACCGACCACGTCATCCTGGCGGTCGGCGCGCCCCACCGGCGGGTGGACGCTCCCGACCGTCAGGTCCTCACCAGCTCCGAGGCGCTGATCGCTCCGAGCGGTGAGCTTGGCTGTCGGATCTGCTCGGTGGTAGCCGTCGTCCCTGAGCGCCTCTGCGACCGGGGCTGTGTCCACTGCCCGTGTGAAGCGTGTTCCGCCGAGCAGGCTCGGGCCGCCTCGGAGGACACGGAGATCCCGCGATGGCCCGCCCTGGAGCCGGAAGACGTGAAGGCGGCCACCGCCGTCCTGCGGTCAGGCCGGCTCTCGCAGACTTCGGGTTCGGCCGTGGCCGAGTTCGAGAATGCCCTGGCGGAGTATCACGACGCGGCCTACGCCATCGCCCTCTGTTCGGGCACGTCCGCCGTCGACCTGGCCCTGGCTGCCATCGCCATTGGGCCCGGCGACGAGGTCATCGTGCCGAGTCACACCTTCGTCGCCTCGGCCAGCCCGATTCTGGCCCGAGGGGCCCGGCCGGTGTTCGCCGACGTCGACCCGGCCACGTTCTGCCTGTCGCCCGCCAGCGTTGAAGCCGCTTTGACGGAGCACACCCGGGCCATCGTGGCCGTTCACCTGAACGGCCATCCCGCGGACGTCCCAGCCCTGCTTGGACTGGGTGAGCGCCTGGGCGTTCCCGTCGTCGAGGACACCGCCCAGGCCATCGGCGCCCGCCTCGGCGAACACCCGGCCGGCACGCTCGGCCTGGCCGGCTGCTTCAGCTTCTGGGAGGACAAGATCATCACGACGGCCGGCGAGGGCGGCGCGGTCGTCACCGATGACGCTTCCGTGGCGGCGGGCATTCGCCGCCTCCGCGACCATGGCCACGACCGTCTGGAAGGCACCGACCTCTTCGCCAGCCACGTTCTCGGCGGCAACCATCGTCTGACCGCCGTGCAAGCCGCCGTCGGCCGCAGCCAACTCCGCCGCCTGAGCGCGATGTTGTCCGCCCGCCGTCGGAACGCCGATCGACTCACGGCTGAGCTTCCCGCCGGCGTCGAGCCTCCCGTCGAAGGGCCCGGCTGCACGCACGCCTACTGGAAATACGTGTGCCGGCTCAGGACATCGGAGTTGGGTTGCGACATCGACACCTTCGTCCGGGCCCTCCAGCGTCGCGGTGTCCCCGCCTTGCGCCGGTACCCCGTGCCCGTGCACCGCCACCCGCTGTTCCAGGATCGCGGGTTCGGCCGTGAGCACCTGCCCGTCACTGATGCACTGGCCGACGAGCTCTTCTCGCTCCCCGTGCACCCGCTTGTCACCGACCGCGACATCGACCGGATGCTCGAGAGCGTGGCCAAGGCCGTCGTGGAGTGCTCGTCATGAGCTCGGCGCCGGCGCTCGAGCGGCCGATCCCGGCCCGTCCGCTGCCGGGACTCGGGCGCCTGCCATCCGTTCTCGCCGTTGGTACGTCGGCGCTCGGCTCCTACGATCAGGCCGCCCCGGTCTACGACGCGTACTTCGAAGCCGGCGGGAACTTCTTCGACACCGCCTGGGTGTACGGGGAGAGCTTCGGACCGGGTTGTTGCGAGCGGGCTCTCGGCCGATGGCTCAGAACACGGGGTGTGCGTGACGACGTGGTGTTGTTCGCCAAGGGAGGCCACCCGCCCTACTGCCATCCGGATCTCCTACGCAGCCAGCTCCTCGAGAGCTGTGACCGCCTCGGCGTCGGCTGCGTCGATCTGTACATGCCGCACCGTGACGACCTGACCCAGCCGGTCGCGGCTTTCACCGAGGCGTGCAGCGCGATCGTGTCCGAGGGGCTCGCCGAGGCGTACGGATTCTCCAACTGGACACTGGAGCGGGTCGAATGTGCCTTGCGTCACACCAGAGCGCAGCGCTTGCCCTCTCCGGTGGCAGTGAGCAACCAGCTCAGCCTGCTCCACATGGAGCGCCCGGTCTATCCGGGCTGCGTTTCGGCTCGGGACCGGGGCTGGCATGATTGGCTCGCCAACGAAGACCTCGCCCTGGTCGCGTGGTCCAGCCAGGCCCGGGGGCTGCACACCGGCCGGGAGGCCCCCCGGCGACTCGCCGCCAGCGATCAAGCCCGGCACTGGTACAGCCCGGGCAACGTCTCCCGGCTCGAGCGCACGGCGGAGCTGGCTCGTCGCCGGGAGGTGCGACCCGTGAACGTCGCGCTCGCCTGGGTTCTGCACCAGCCCTTCACCGTGTTTCCGGTCATCGGGCCCCGGCTTGCGTCGGAGCTGCATACCGCCCTGGCCGCGCTCGGGCTCGACCTTTCCCCGGACGAGCTGGCCTGGCTGGACGTCGGCGAAGGCCCCCGGTGAGCGCCGCGGCCGTCTCCTGCCACGTCAGGCTCTGGCGACATCCTCCGGCGCCGCCCCCGGAAGCCCTACTCGGCATCCTTGCCCGCTCCGAGCTGGACCGGGCTCACCGTTTCGGGGTGGCGGCGGCGAAGACGACGTTCCTGTGGCGACGGCTGTACCTTCGGGTGGTCGCCGCCCGGCGTCTGGGTACCGACCCTCAGTCGCTTTCCCTGGGCTGGCGGTGCCACCGCTGCGGCGAGAGCGATCACGGCCGCCCTGTGCTGGCCCACCGGGGAGACGTGTCGCTCAGCACGGCCAGCTCGGGGGGCCTCGTCGCCGTCGCCGTCGCCGTCGGCGCCACCGTGGGCGTCGACATCGAGTCCGTCAGGCCGGGCCTGTCGGCCGCCGACCTCGACGCCGTCCTCTCCCCGGACGAGCGAAGCCGGCTGTCGGTCAATGCCGGTTCTCCTGGTGAGGCGGCCCGCCAGGCTCTCGTCGCCTTCGTGCGCAAGGAGGCCCTGCTGAAGTTGGCCGGCACGGGGTTGTCCGGGGATCCTCGCCGGCTCGACGTGGCAGGAGGCCCCCTCGCCCGCGGTTGGCGCGTCATCTCCGGGGGTGGCTGTTGGACGGACGTCGACCTCCGACCGCTGGATGGCCACGTCGGCGCCGTGGCCTTGAGTCGCATACCGGTCGCACTGAGCGTGGTTCTCGAACCGGTCGGAGGCGATGATGGCCCTCGGCTCTGAGACCGGAAGCCATGCACCGGCCATGACACCGACTGAGGAGCGTGTTGCGCGCATCGTCGCCGACGTCCTGGAACTGGAGCGGGTCGGTCGATACGACAACTTCTTCGAGCTGGGCGGCGACTCGCTGCAGGCCACCCGGATCGTGTCGCAGCTGCAGGCCAGCCACCGGGTCACCTTGCGCCATCTCTTCGAACACCCGACGATCGCCGCCTTGGCCGCCGTCCTCGACTCGGGCCACCCGGCCCCGCGTCTGCCGCCGATCCCGCACGTTTCCCGCCGCGGGAGGGTGCCCCTGTCCTTCGCCCAGAGCCGGATGTGGTTCCTCGAGCAGTTCTCCCCGGGTGCAGCGGGGTACGAGGTGGCCGTCGCCGTCCGCTTGAAGGGGGACCTCGACGTCCCCGCCCTGCAGTTGGCGCTGGATGGGGTGGTTGCCCGCCACGAAGGGCTCCGAACCCGGTTCCCTTCCGTCAACGGCTCACCCGGGCAGGTCGTGCTGGAGCAGGCTTCGATCGCGCTGCGGATGGCCGACGTGCGGGCGGAGCCGGTGCCGGAGACGGCCGCGTCGGAGATGATGAATGCCCTGCGGTCCGAGTCCTTCGACCTCGAGCGGGAACCGCTCCTCCGGGCGCTGCTTGTCCGGACGGGGGACTGCGACCACGTCCTGGTCCTGACGATCCATCACATTGTCTCCGACCGGTGGTCGATGGAGATCCTCGGACGGGAGCTCGCGGTCCTGTACCGGGCGGCGTCGACGGGAGCGCCGGCGCCCCTTCCGGCCCTGGACGTGGACTACGTCGACTACGCCGTCTGGCAGCGCCAGTGGCTCGAGGGAGACGTGCTGGAGGACCAGCTCGCCTACTGGCGGGCGCGACTTGCCGGGGTGCAGCCCCTCGAGCTGTACACCGACCACCCACGACCCCCGGTGGCCACCCACGACGGCGGGGAGGTCGGGCTCCACGTCGACGCCGGCGTCGCCGCCGGCCTGCGGGCCCTCTCCAGGCGTATGGATGTCACCTTGTTCGTGACGCTCCTCGCCGGCTTCAAGGCGGTCCTGGCCCGCTACTGCGACACGACCGACATCGTCGTGGGGACCCCGACCAGTGGTCGCATCCGCCCGGAGCTGGAAGGGATGATGGGGTTCCTCGTCAACACCGTCGTCCTCCGCACCGACTGCTCAGGGGACCCGACCTTCGTGGAGCTGATCGAGCGGGTCCGGGACGTGGCCTGGGGCGCCTTCGCCCATCAGGACGTGCCCTTCGAGCGGCTGGTGGAGGACGTTCGAATCCCCCGAGACCCGAGCCGGCACCCGCTCTTCCAGATCATGTTCTCGGCGCAACCCCCGTTCCAGCAAGCCGGCCTGGCCGGACTCGAGACCGACTGGGCGCTGCTGCCGGCCAAGCACGCCCCGTTCGACCTGGCCGTCCTGTTCGAAGAGTCGGGCGACGGGTCCCTCACCGGGCGGCTGGTGTTCAACTCGGCCCTTTTCGAACGGGCCACCATCGCTCGTCTGGCCGGGCACCTCGGAAACCTCCTGGCCAGCGCCGTTGCCGATCCCGCCGCACCGCTCTCCCGCCTCGAGCTACTGAATCCAGCCGAGCGGCGCCAGCTGCTCGAGGTATGGAACGACACGGCGGTCGCGGCGGTCCCGGCCTGCATTCACCACCTCATCGAAGCGCAGGTCGACCACCATCCCGAAGCGGTTGCCGTCGTAGCTTCCGGCGCCAGCCTCACCTACGCGGAGCTGGACGCCCGGGCCAACCGCCTGGCACACCACCTCCGGGCGCACGGCGTCGGCACCGGCTCGTTCGTCGCCCTCTGCCTGGAACGCTCCGCCGACATGGTCGTCGCCGTCCTCGCCACGCTGAAGGCGGGTGGGGCTTTCGTTCCGCTCGATCCGGCCCACCCCGCGGCCCGTCTGGCTTTCATGCTGGAGGACACCGGCGCCACTGTGGTCCTCACCCACGCCGGCCTCCGGTCCGTGCTGCCTCCGACGGCGGCCACCATCGTCCCGCTCGACGCCATCCCAGCCGACGCCGAGCGAGAGTGCGGCCGCCCGGCCGGCGCCGCCACTCCCGATGCGCTCGCATACGTCATCTACACCTCGGGCTCCACGGGCCGGCCCAAGGGCGTCATGGTTGAACATGCCAGCGTCGCCAACCTGGTCTCCGCCTTCGTCGCCGCTGGCCTGATGACCGCCGGCGACCGGGTCCTGGCCACGTCGCCCCTCACGTTCGACATGGCCGTCGACGAGCTCCTCGTTCCGCTGGCCCTGGGAGCGACCTGCGTCGTGGCCCCGCCGTTGCCGCACCTCGACCTGTGGGCCACCGTTGCCGATGCCGACGTCACCACCGTGCAGGCGACCCCCTCGGCCTGGCAGCTGGCCGGAGACCCTGACCGGCCAGTGGGACTGGAGCGGGTCATCTGCGGCGGGGAGTCGATGAGCCCATGGTTGGCGGCCAAGCTCCGGCGCTACGCCGCCCAGGTGTGGAATGCCTACGGCCCGACGGAAACCACGGTCTGCTCCGTCGTCTGCAATGTCACCCACGTCACCGGCGGGGTGCCCATCGGTCGCCCGCTGGCGAACACCCGGGTGTACGTCACCGGCCGGTCCGGGGAACTCCTTCCGGTGGGCGTTCCCGGCGAGCTGTGGATCGGCGGTGCGGGTGTCGCCCGGGGCTACCTCGGCCGAGACGAGCTCAGCGCCGAGCGGTTTGTGGCCGACCCGTTCCGCGCCGGGGGCCGCGTCTACCGCACCGGCGATGTGGCCCGTTGGCGAGCGGACGGCAATCTCGAGTTCCTCGGCCGGCGCGACCACCAGGTCAAGATCCGCGGCCACCGCGTCGAGTGCGCCGAGATCGAGGCCGCCCTGGCGACTCATCCGGCCGTGGCGGACGCCGTCGTGACGGCCCGTCGCGACCGGTCGGACCAGGCCGAGCTCGTCGCCTACGTCGTCGCCGCGGACCCGACCGCCGGGGGAAAGGCGCCGCCGGCGGGCGATCTCGTCCGTCATCTGCGGGTGACGCTGCCTCCCGTCATGATCCCGTCGGCGTTCGTCACGCTCGACGCCCTGCCGGTCTCCGTCCACGGGAAGCTCAACCGGGCCGCCCTCCCCGCCCCCCGGCCGGTGAGACCCGATCTCGACGCCGCCTACGAACCGCCTCGCACCCCGACCGAGAGGCGCCTGGCCCGTCTGTTCGCCGACGTGCTGCACCTCGACCGGGTGGGCATCCACGACGACTTCTTCGAGATCGGGGGCCACTCTCTGCTCGCCACCCAGGTCGTGTCCCGGCTGGGTGGATGCCATTCCGCCGTCCTCCGGGCGCTCTTCGCCACCCCGACCGTGGCCGGCCTCGCGAGCGTGCTCGACGGCCGGCCCCCGGGCACCGAGCCGGTGTCCGGGGAGCCTGATCTCCGGCCGCCGCTCGGCCACGTCGACGTCCTGCCCGGCGCCGGCGGTTCGACAGGCTGGCTCGTCGAGCTGCTCGGCGACGTCTTCTCCGGCCTCATCGATGTGGTCGGACTGGACTACGAGTTCGACAGCCGGACCCAGGCCCGACCCCCCACCCTGGCCGAGTACGTCGAAGCCGGAGCCGCCCGGATCACGGGCCACGCCGGCGGGGCCGGTGGCCTTTTCGGCTACTGCGCCGGGTCGATCGCCGCCCTCCGCCTGGGTGAGCGGTTCGGGACCCCGGTCTTCGCCCTGGACGCTCCCCACCAGCGGGGGACGATTCCGGCCGATACCGAGTCGGCCATCCGGCGGCGGATGCGGAATCTCGAGACTGCGGGCAACCTGCCGGCGGCGCTGGTGGGGACCAGGGAGGACGAGCGACTGGCGTGGCTGGGCCGGAACTGGTCGGCACCGCTGACCGACGAGCGCCTCCGGCGCTTCCGGGACGACATCCGCAAGTTCCTGTTCCTGGGCGAACAGCTGGCCGCCGAAGCGCAGTGGGTTCCCCGCCGGGAGTTCCCGCTGGTCATAGCCATGTCCAAGGAGTACATGGAGACGTCGCCCGGCGCGCTCGCCCACTGGCAGGAAGCGACGCCGTGGGCGACCTTCGAGGTTCTCGACGGCGGGCATCTGCTGGCCATCAGGGCAGCCCGGTGCCGCGCACTGCTGCGACGGTGGGCCGGCTTGGAGGAGATGGCGACGTGACCCAGGAGCTGATCCCCGACGGCTGGTGGCGAAGCTTCTTCACCGGTAGCCACCTCGACTACCACCGGGTCCGCTGGCGGAGCGCCGGCGATGCCGCCTCGGACGTCGACCGCATCGTCGCCCTGGCTTCCCTGCGGCCGGGTGACGCCGTCCTCGACGTTCCCTGCGGCAACGGGCGCCACGCCCACGAGCTGGCCGACCGGGGGGTCCGTGTCGTGGGGATCGACGCCTGCGCCGAATTCGTCGACGAGGCCAGAGCTCGCACCCGGCGGGCCGCCCGGGACCGGGCCCGGTTCGCCTGCCGTGACATGCGGGATCTCCCCTTCACCGCCTGCTTCGACGCCGTCATGTGCCTGGGCGGAAGCTTCGGATACTTCGGCGACGCGGGCGACGCCCGGTTCCTCTCCGATTGCGCCCGGGCGCTGCGACCGGGAGGCTGGCTCTTCATCGACACCGCCACGTTGGAGACGGTGCTGCGAATCCACGAGCCGAACGCCTGCGAGCGGTTCGGGGAGCTCACGGCGCACCACCGCCGACGCCTCGACCCGGAACGGGGCACCGTGCACCTGGACCTCACCGTCATCTCCGGTTCGGCCGAGCAGACACGGTCCTACCACCAGCGGCTCTACCGGCACGCCGAGCTCTGCCGGCTGGTGCGGGGCGCCGGTTGTCTGGTCACCGACAGCTACGCAGACGACGGCGAGCCGTTCAGCGCGGACAGCCGCCGGCTGCTCCTCGTGGGCCGGCGACCCGATCGGGACGGCAGGATCCCGTCACGATGAAGATCCTGGTCACCGCCCAGGGGGCGCAGGGCCATTTCGATGCCCTGGCCGCGCTCGCCGCCCGGCTGGAGGTGAGAGGTCACGAGATCCTCTTCGCCACGGCGCCCGCCTTTTGCGCGACGGTCGAGGCAGCCGGGTTCTCTGCCCGTCCGGCCGGGATCGACTGGTCGAGCAACCTCGAGGAGACGTTCCCCGAGTTCCGCCACGTCGCTCCTGACCGCCGCCGAGACTGGGTCAACGAGCAGCTCTGGGGCCACCACCTGCCCCGGCGGATGCTGCCCGACATCGTCACCATGATCGAGGACTGGCGACCCGACGTCGTGCTCTCCGGGCGGGCGGAGCTGGCCGGCCCCACCGCCGCCGAGCTGCTCGGCCTTCCGTACGCGACCGCCAGTGCCGGTGGGAGCAACAACCTGGGCACGTTTCTCACGCAGGTCTGCCCGGCTCGGGAGCACTGGCGAGCCGAACTCGGCCTCGCGCCCGACCCCGACGGCTCGGTCCTCTACCGGTATCTCTACCTGAACCTCATCCCGCCCGCCTTCCGCCCCGACCCCGGACCGGAGCGGGTGACCCGTCACCACTTCCGGCCCGTGGAGTTCGACGCCTCCGGAGCCGCCGGTGTTCCCCCTTGGGTGGCGTCCCTCCGACCCTCCCTGGTCTATCTGACGTTGGGCTCCGTCCTCGGGAGGACGTTCGCCCACCTCTTCGACCCCCTCGTCAGTGGAGCGCGGCGCCTGGGTCTCGATGTCGTCGTCACCACCGGGCGGGATAACCCGGTGGAGGCATGGCACGCTCCCGCGGAGAGGGTGTTCGCGGCCGGCTACATCGCCCAGGAGCATCTGCTCTCGAAGGCGGCGCTGGTCATCAGCCACGGGGGTGTCAACACCGTCCTGGGCGCCTTGTCCCGAGGCGTCCCCCTCGTGACCCTCCCGCTCCGGTCGGACCAGTTCTGGAACGCGAGGCGGTGCGAGGAGCTCGGCGTGGGACGGACGCTCGATGCGGCCGACCTCACGGCCGACCGCGTGCAGGAGGTCGCCCGCGCCGTGGTGGCCGATCAGGGCCACCAGCAGGCTGCATCCCGGCTGGCCGGCGCCATCGGAGAGCTCCCGCCCGTCGACCGTGGGGTCGACCTGCTGGTCGACGTCGCCCGCCACCGCCGCCCGCAGCTCGGGGGGACCTGACCGTGACGTCCGCCCCGTCCGCCTCCCTGGTCGAGGCGGTGACCCCGATCTTCGTGCTCGGCTCGCCCCGGTCGGGGACGACGCTCGTCGGCGCCTACATCGGCTCCTCGCCCTCGGTGGCCGATCTCGGCGAGTTCGCGGGCTTCTACCTCGCCTACCACACGGCGCCGTACGAATACCGCTACACCCCGTGCCGTCACAAGGCGTCGTATCTGGGTGAGCTCCAGCGCCTCGCCCAGGAGTTCCCGGCCCGGATGGCGATCCGGGAACGGGCGGGTGCCTACTGCGACAGCACACCCTGGAACCTGCTCGTGGCCCGGGATCTGGCGGCCTTCCTGCCCCAGGCGATGTTCGTGCTCTGTCTCCGGCACTACTCGGGGACGATCCAGAGCCTGGGGCGCTCATATGAACAGGGGTTCCGTTTCGCCGGGTCCAACGACCGGGAATCGGCCCGGGTGTGGAGCGACTTCTACCGCAACGTCGTCCACCTGCCGCCCGACCGGACGATCGAGGTGAGCTTCGACGGCCTCTGCGCCGCTCCCGAAACCACCCTGGCCCGCCTGGATGAGGACCTGAGCCGGCACGGACTGGCCGTGGACGACCTCAGCCGGGAGGTGCTGGCCCGAAGTCATGCGGTCCCCGCCGGTGGCGACCGGCCGACGGTCGGCCGCCTCGATGAAGGTGGCAGGGTGGTCCTCGTCGGGCGACCCAGCGTCGACGCCGGGCAGTGGAGTCCCGACCGGGACGAGGGTGTGCGGCCGGTGGTGGCGGAGGTGGACGAGCTCCTGCGGGGGCGCGGTGGGTACCTCGACCCGATGCGCCTGGGGACCTCCTGCGGGTGACGGACCCCTTCGCTGAGCTGTATCCGGTGCAGGCCAAGCGGATGCCGGTGCTCGACGGCGTGCCCGCCCCCAGCTTCGCTGCCTACTCCACCGGGCTCCACGACGGAACCCGTCCCGAGCCGGACTACACGGCCCGCTTGCTGGCTCGGGTCAAGGTAGGGCGGGACCAGGCGGCGGAGTCGCTGGCCTTCGTCGACAAGCTCTTCCCCCACACGCCGCTCGATCTCATGGTCGTGGCCGACGACCAGCGACCCCGCTTCGCCTTCGCCGATCTCCAACCGGACACGGGCCTGGCCGTCTGCCGCATCCTCCATCAGTTCGTCGATTTCCTCTCCCGCGGAGATGTCCTGGCGGCGTACGGGCTCTCGGGACGACGGGTCCACCTCTGCTACAACTTCGACCCGCACACGCTCGACCGTGACAATCCGATGGCGTACGACAAGCGCTTCCACGTGCACCTCAACTGCTGGCAGCGCTGGCAGCTGGACCGAGCCGAGCCCGTCGCCTACGGGTCGATCCGGGAACCCCTCAGGCGGCGGGATCTCCTCGACCCCCTGGCCTTTCTCGGCCCCCGCGTCTGCTTCGACATGCTGGGGGGTACGGCGGCGGGTCGTGCCCTCATGGACCCCAACCCCGGCCGGGACCTGCGGATGCGCCTCCCGGTGGGCCTCAAGGTCCGGCTCGGCGACTGGCGATCGTTGCGTTCGCCGTGGTTCC
>JBOGFE010000099.1:0-7317 GCA_050741935.1 Acidimicrobiia bacterium
GTGCGGCCTAGTGCGGGGCCGGCGGCGACTCCTCGCCGGGGGGTGGTGTGCCCGGCTCCTCGCCGGGCGGGGCCGGCTGGGCGGGGACGGCCGGAACGCCGGGGGTCAGCGGCGGGATCTGCATGCCCGGGGGAGGGGCCGGTGGGGGAGCGGCCGGGTCGGCGGGGGCGACGTCGAACACCGTGACGAGGCCCGCCATCTCGTGGCCGCCATCCGTCGCGTGCATGTGGCTGAAGATGTGGCAGTGGAACACCCAGGGGCCGGGGGCGAGCGCCGGGGCGATGATGTCGAAGGTCTGGGCGGTGGCGATGAGCAGGGTGTCCATCCACTGGGGCTGAGCCAGCGGGAAGCCGTCCTGGGCCACGACCTGGAAGGGCTGGCCATGGAGGTGGAAGGGGTGCTGCATCTCCCCGGTGGCGGTCAGGCGGATCCGAACCCGCTCGCCCACCCTCGTCTTGAGCGGGGCGGTGTGGGGGAACGTCTTGCCGTTGATGACCAGGCCGAGGTTGGTGTCGCCCACGAACAGGCGGTAGTCCCGGTCGACCGGATACTCGCCGGTGCGGGGGACGACCTCCAGCGAACCGTGGAGGCCCTTGCCCACCTGGTCGCCGTCGATGTGGGAGTGGTACCAGTGCGTTCCCGGCGCCTCCGCCGTGAACTCGTAGGTGAAGTGCCCGCCGGGAGGGATCGGGTGCTGGGTGAAGGGCGGGACCCCGTCCTGGGAGTGGGGGAGGATCATTCCGTGCCAGTGGACGACCGTGGGCTCGTCCAGGTTGTTCTGCACGATGATCCGGATGGCGTCGCCCTGGTTGACGCGGATGGTAGGGCCGGGGATCGACCCGTTGAAGGCCATCCCGTCCTTTGCCTTCCCCGGGGCCACCTCCCACCGGAGCGGGGCCGCGGTGAGGCGGAACTCCTTCACGCCGTCGGTGCTCTCGGCGACAGGGGCGAACACCGTCCCGTCCCCTCGCGGCCCGCCGGGCACGAAGTCGGCCGGACGGCCGGTGCCGGGCACCTCGGCCGGTACCCAGTCCTGACCCGCCATCGCCGGCAGGAACGGCCCGGCGGCGACGGTGGTGTGTCGGTGGGCTTCACCGGCGCGGCCGGCGGCCACGGTCACGCCGGCGGCGTTCACCAGCACGGCAGCCACGAGCACCAGCCAGGCGACGGGTCGGCCGGCGGCTCGACTGGGGGGTCGGCCGGCGGGTCGGCCGGCGGGTCGGCCGGCGGGGCTGAGCATAAAAGTCCTCCTCGAGGCGGGCACGTCAGCCCACCCCGACGGGGACGGGGCTTCCGAGCGGGCCGGACGGCACCCGGGTGGTGGTCGTGGTGGGACCGGTGGTGGTCGTGGCCTCGGTTGGAGGGGGGGACTCGCCGGGGGCGGGCTGCCCGTCGCCCACGGTGATCTTGCCCTGCATGTAGGTGTGGATCTGGCAGCGGTACTCGATCACGTCCGGGGCGTCGAACGAGAAGGAGAAGGACTCGCCCTTCTGCATCGGCGGGGCGTCGAAGGTGTCGCTCGTCAGGTCGTGCTTGTCGTCGTCCTCGTTGAGCCAGGTGACCTGGTCACCGACGGCAATGGCGATCTCCTCGGGGATGAACGACAGGCCTTTGATCTTCACCGTGTGGCCGGCGGCGCCGGCCGGGCAGCCCAGCCAGAACACCCCGACGCTCAGGACGATCCCCGTCAGGACCGCCAGCGTCCGCCTCGTGTGCCTTGTGTGCCTCGTGTGCCTCGAGTTCATGCTTCGTCCTCCCCGGAGTCTGGCTGGCAAGTGCGATCAAGTCGGCGGAGGCCGGCCGACGAGGATGGCGGTGGTGGCGAGGATGGAGGCGGCGAGGGTGAGCTCGAGCGCCACCGCGTTCACGAAGGGCCGCAGGCCGCCCGGCTCCACGTCGGCCACCGCCGGCGGCTCGGTGTCGACGGCGGGCCCCTGCAAAACCGGGGGGCCGGGCGCCAGCGCGGCGAGCGCCGAGGAGACAAGCGCCGGGGAGCCGATCACCGGCGCGGCGAGGGCGGCAGAACCTCCCCCCGCCGCCACCAGCACCGGCGCAGCTTGCGGGGGGACGAGGTTGATCGCGGTGGTGACCGCGAGAGCCGGGAGACGCCGGCGGGCGAAGGCTCGTGCCCGGGCGGCCACGACCAGCAGCACCCCGACCCCCGCCATCTTCAGCAACAGGACGCGCCCGTAGGCGCTGTCGAGCAGGGCGGTCCACCGGGGCGAGATGAGGAAGAGCAGCACCGGGCCGGCCACCACCGCGGTGGTCATCGAGGCGTAGGCCAGCTGCGACCAGCGGGGCACGAGGACCGACAGCTCCGCCATCCGCCGCCGGGGCAGCACCACCACCGCCAGGGTGGTGAGGCCCCCGAGCCACACCGCCACCGCCCCCATGTGCACGACGCCCACCGACTGGGCCAGGAGCCCCCGGCTGAAGGCGTGGCTCACCATGCCGTGGGTGGCCAGCGCGCCCAGGCCGGCGACGGCGCCACCGAGCAGGAAGCGGTGGGAACGGACGGCCCGCTCCGGCGCCCTCGTCAGGTAGGCGACAACCGGGACGGCCAACAGCAGGAAACCCAGCCGGAGCCACAGGACCCGCCCGACGTGGGTGCCGTCGAGGACGGTCAGGGCCGAGGGGGAGAGCGCCGCCAGCGCCGAACGACCCTGCACGGCGGCGCCCTTGAGCCCGAGGGAAGCGAGATTGGCCAGCATCGCGGCGGCCAGGGACCCCCACAGCAGCAGGCGCATGCGGCGCACACCGGCGCCGGTCCGCCACAGCCCGGCCACGAAGGTCAGCCCGCCCAGCAGCACGGCGAGCGCGGCGAAGCTCACCAGCCGGGCGGCGTCCTGAGCGGTCGAGAGCGGCGCCGAGGTAACCGCACCGGCCGGACGGACGGCGCTGCCGGCACCGGCAGCACCGGCAGCACCGGCAGCACCGGCAGCACCGGCAGCACCGGCAGCACCGGCAGCACCGGCAGCACTGGCAGAGCCAGCGGGCCCGGCCACAACCGAGAAGACGAGCTCGCCGCCCATGACGTCCCCGTCCGTGCCGAAGAACAACCAGGTGAGCAGGTGGTCACCCTCAGCCAGCCGGGGCAGGGGAACGGACACCTGGCGGTGATCCCGGGAGGCGTACTTCGGCCGGCCAACCGGGACGGCCCGCCCCGAGCGCTCGAGCTTCACCTGCGCCCCACCCAGGTCCACCCGGAGGTCGTAGCGGATCACCACCCGCCCCGGAGGCCAGGAGAGCCGGCCGCCGTAGGCCGGCTCGGTGCCCTCCAGGTTGGCGTGGGCGAAGGCGGCGGTGGCGGTGACCGCCACCGTCAGGAAACCCAGCAGGAAGCCAAGCAGACAGCCCGGCAACCATGACAGGACAACCCTGGAGAAGCTCCGGAGCGACATCGTTCCTCTCGGTTCGGGCGGCGGCGTCGGGCGGCGTCCGGTGCGGTGCCGAGCGAGAACGGGCACAGCCCGGGCGATGGGAGGGGGAGGTCCATCGCCCGGGCTCGCGGCCCCCGCCTAGCAGAGGGCGGCGCTGATCGGCTCCCGCTGCTTGCAGGTCATCATCGACTTCCAAGCGTCGGGCATCCTCTGCACCCAGCCGTTGTAGGGGTTGGGGTAGGCGTAGACGCCGTTGCCGCCCTGACCGAAGTTCCCCGTGGGGGTGTCATCGGTCTTGGCGCCGTCCGGCACCACGTCGGTCAGCAGCTCGCCGGCGATCTTCGCGTCCTCAGGGTTGCCGTCCCCGTTGGGGTCCCCGTCGACCACGATCATCTTGTTGGCGAACTTGATGGACACGTACCCGTACCAGCCCCCGCCCTTCTTCAGGCCGAAGTTGATGCCGTGGCAGCCGGGGCCGCACGGCAGCGTCTTGACCAGCTTGTTGGTCTTCATGTCGAACACGGTGATGTTCGACGTGAACGTCCCCACGCCCAGCATGTAGCTGTCGTCCGGGCTGACGGGCGTCTGGATGGGCGACAGGGCGAAGGGCCCCGTGGAAGCTCCCGTCACCTTGTCGTAGTTCTCCCGCAGGTCGATCTTGTAGATCGGCACCACGTCACCCGACGGTGTCGGGCAGGCCGGCTCCTTGATCGACTGGCAGGCCACGGTGTGGTCCAGCAGGTTGGAGGTGTAAGCCCGCTTGCCGTCGTTGGTCATCGAGCTGGCCACCGGGAACCCCCCCGACTCGGGCTTCACGATGGACGGGACGTCCAGGTCGAAGATCGTGGTCTGGGACTCGTTGGAGTTCGGGGTGACCACGTACTTGCCGTCGTAGCTGATCCAGTGGGCGTGGGGGAACGCCGGGTTCTCGCCGGGCGCCTGGGTCAGGTAGGACCCGATCACCTCGCCGCCGCCCGGTGAGATCTCCACGATGCGGTTCCCGCCGTTGTTGGGAACGACGAGGTTGTCGTTGTTGGGTCTGGTCATGACGTGGGACGGGGAAGGTCCCACCTCGATGTTGTGGAGCACCGCCCCGGTCTCCCGGTCGATGGTGGTCATCTTGTTGGAGAACCAGTTGTTGGCGTAGAGGTACTTCCCGTCCTTGTCGGACCAGAAGTTGTGGGCATTGTTCATGTTCACCGAGGGCAGGAAGAACTTCTTCGACATCTCCCACGTCTCGGTGTTGAAGGCGGTGATGGAGCTCGGCTTGGTCTTGCCCGCCGAGTGCTCCCACTGGGTGCCGACGTAGGCCTCGCCGATGCCGGGCTCGGCCGGCTTGACCGGCGCCTCGAGGGTGATGGGCTCCTTGAACATCTGCTGGTAGAAGGCGTCCAGGTCCGGGATGAAGTGCGGCGTCCCGTCGGCGTTGCCGAAGAGGAACGGCGCCGCCGGGTAGCTCGGGTCCCAGGTCGTGTCCGAGGTGGAGTAGTGCTGCCAGTTGGCCGGTTCGGTCACGATGAAGAACGAGCGGACGATCTTCAGGATCTCGTCGGAGAAGCTGGGCATGATCGTGCCGTCGATCCAGCGCACGTTCTGGCCCATGTCCACGCCCGGCGTGGTCGGGTCGTCGATGGCCACCGCCCCCAGCATGTAGGGGTGGACCCGGCACTGGAAGGCGTAGAGGCCGGGAGTGGAGAGGTCCACCGACAGGTCACCCTGCTGGGATCCCTGCTGGACGAAGGGCATGTTCTTGGCGCCCTCCGGCCAGATGATGGACGACACGGTGTGGTTCTCGCCCGTGAAGGGCTCCCCGATGGCGAAGTTGATCGTGGTCGGCCCCACCCCGGCGGCGGCCGAGCGGGTGTGGAGGATGGGCTCCAGCTCGGTCAGGCCGGTGTCGTACCAGTAGGACGACTCGTCGCTCAGGTGGAAGGTGATGGGGGACTCCAAGGGCGGCAGCGGCATCTCCGCCGTCGGCTTCCACGTCGCCGGGTCGAAATCGGGGATGGCGACCGTGTTGGTGCCCGGCGCCACCGCCGCCGGCTTGGCGTCCGGGGCCCGGGAGACAGCCCCCGCCCCGCCGGCCAAGGAGGCGATGACGAACACAGCCGGGATCGTCACCGCCCCCCGGGTCAAGAGTTTCCGTCGGGATCTCTGGTTCATGCTGCTCCTCCCCGGAGCGAGGCTCCGTCGAGTGGTGTGATGGAGCCGAACGCTATGGGCGGGCGGTTACCGCACTTTTGTGGGGGAGTGTCACGCCCGAGAAGCGTTTCTTTCGCGTCACCGGGGCGCGCCGGGGGTCCCGGAAAGGTTCGAGAAGGAAGACGACTCGCGCCCGAAATCAGGCCTGCAACCACCTGCAACCTTGGGGCCATAGGGTCGCCTGCATGTCGCCGGACGTTCCCAACGCGGGGAACCTTGTGCCGAACCTTGTGCCGAACCTTGTGCCGAACCTTCTGCCAGTGGTGCCGTGGCCGGCCGAAGCCGATCGCAGGAACGCACTCGCCGCCGAAGGCAGCCCCCGGCTGCTGGTGCTGGAGCCGGGCGCCTCCCCACCCCCACTGCTGGACTGCCTGGAGGACTGGGTGCATGCCCCCGTCGACGAGGACGAGATGCACGCCCGGCTCGAAGCGCTCCGCCTGCGGGTGAGCTGTCACCGCCTCGCCGTGCCCGAGCTCGACGAGGAGGGGTTCCTACACTTCGGCTCCGGCCACGTCTATCTCCCCCCGGTGGAGGCCCGCCTCGCCGGCGCACTGCTGGAGAGGTTCGGGCGCGTCGTGGGCGCGTCCAGCCTCATGCGGGCGGGTTGGCCCGGGGAGGCGGCCAGCCGGGGCAAGCTGGACGTCCGCATCCACCGCCTCCGGCGCCGGCTGGTTCCCCTGGGCCTGGTCGTCCGGACCGTCCGCCAGCGCGGTTGGATGCTGACGGTGGGTGAAGGCCAGCCAGACGAGGTGCTGGTCTGACCCAGGCGGGGTCAGCGCCGCCGGGCGCGGGCGGCGGAGAGCCGGGGCCCACCCAGGGCCACCGCCAGCCCGCCCAGGATGATGGTCATCCCGGCCAGCGCCTCGAGCACCCGGGAGCTCGACCCGGTGCGGGCGAGGGTGTCAGGGGCGGCCGCCTGCTCCTCGGTGGCCCCGGCCACCTCCGGCAGCGAAGGGCCGGTGGCGGGCTTGACGTCCTTGGACGCCTCCACCGGGGCCGCGGCCGTCACGGGCTTCGGCGCCGCTTGCTGCTGGCGGACGGGCGCGGCCGCGGCCTCCTTGGCCGGCTCCATGGCGGAGGCGACGGTGAAGCAGGTGGCGGCCGTGCGGGTGATGTCGGCGTTGGGCCCGATCACAGCCGAGCGCTCGCACACCTTGGCCCCCAGGGGCAGGTCGTTGGGCAGCAGGAAGGAGAGGTGGTGCTGGCCGTCGTTGTCGACCTTGCGCCCGAGGGTGGCCATGCCCTCGGCGGCGGCGCCGTCCACGCTCATGCACCCGAGCAGGTCCACCTTGTCGGCGCCCACATTGGTCGGCTGCCATTCCACGGCGATGCTGATGGGCTCGCCGCCCGCCACCTCACCTTTGGGCGAGAAGCCCTCGAAGGCACCGGCGGCGAACACGGTCCGGCACAGCTCCTTGGGTGCCTGCCCGAGGTCGAGGTCAGGAACCGTCTGGGCACTGCTTGTCCCCGGAATGATCCCCACGAACCCAAGCAACAGTCCGGCACCCGCCGCCCACCGCCGCGCCCCCATCGCCCCAACTTTCGCCCCCGACATGATGGCCTCCCTCTCGTCCCAGTTCGTTCACGTCGCTTCTGTAAGCGTTCCACGACGAGCGCACTTGGGGCAATTGCCACCCGATCTTGTCAGGCCGCGGAAACCTTCTGTTCGCTTTCGGGCGCCTCCGAGGGCCGGCCGGGCACGACGGCGACCGGCCGGCGGCGCCCGGCCAGGGCG
>JBOGFE010000100.1:0-8569 GCA_050741935.1 Acidimicrobiia bacterium
CGTCCTACGAGCAGCCCAGCTCCCCACCATCGCCGTCCCCTGGTGGCAAGGCCGCACCCTCCGCTTCGAACTCCCGCCCGGGAAGCGAAAGTAGGGCCCAATTCGCTGTTCGAGAATCCGAGTTAGCGCGTGATCGGCGGCGCGCCTGAGCTCGAATCCCAGCCGCGATTATGGGCGGAGTTTGGGCGCGGTTATGCACCGCTCGGGGTCGGGGCCGATCCGCCCGATCGCCGATTTTGATGCGCTACCGGTGAACCTTGTTCCCGCCACACCTCGCGCGTTGCCGATCGACACGATCGTGAAGTCACCAACCGCCACTGAGGCGACGAACACCTATTCGTCCCGGCGGTGGTGTTGAGTTTCTTTACATATCAAGGCGGGGCCACTGGTAAAGAGGCTGCTCAGGACCGGGTTTTGGCCGGTCCTGAGTTGCGTCGTCAGCCCAGGGTGATGAACTCGAGCTGGATGTTGTCGGGGTCGCGGAACACCAGGACCGCGTAGCCGTCGCGGTCGGCGATGGGGGAGTGCTCGACCCCGAGTTCGCTCAGCCGGGCTTCCCACGCCTCCAGTTCGGCGTGGCCCGACACTAGGAACCCGATATGGTCGAGCCCGGTTCTGGTCTCCGAGAACCCTTCGCCTTCGTTGGTCGGATGGGTGTGGAGCCCGACGCAGAAGCGCCAGTCGGGCGTGCCGAGGACCACGGCATATCCGTCGTCGTTGGGGTGCGGCTCGTCCATGAGCTTGGTGAGCCCGAGCACCTCGCTGTACCAGGGCACGCTCCGGTGAATGTCGGTGACGGTGATCGACGCGTGGTGGATACCTGCGATTTCCGGCATGACCCGCACCTCTCCCTCTTCGGTGGATCGAGCCGATCCTGACGGAACGGCCTGCGGCGGACATGAGGGAGAGCCGACATTCTTCAGCGGCTGCTTACGACAGTCGGCGATACTGTGCGCCATGAGGACGCTGCTCTGCCCGTCGCTCATCGGGCGGGAGCGCGATCTCGACGAGATCCGGGACGCGCTGGCCAGCGCCGGATCCCGAGAGGGCTCGGCCGTCTTCGTCCGCGGGGAAGCCGGCGTCGGCAAGTCTCGGCTCGTGCGCGAGGGTGTCGCCGAGGCCCGCCGCGCTCGCTTCAGCGTGCTCTTCGGACGGGCGGTGCAGGGCCAGAGCACCGTGGCCTTCCGCCCCGTCGCCGAGGCCCTCAACTCCTACTTCCGGGACGAGGGACCCCCCGATCTCCCGGAGCTTGAGCCCTTCCGGCCGATCCTGGCCACCCTGGTGCCGGAGTGGCGGCAGGGCGAACAGCGCGGGTTCGAGGACTCCGTCGTACTAGTGGCCGAGGCCGTTCTCCGGCTCCTCCATGCCATCGCTCAGCGCCGCGGCGGGTGCCTCCTGGTCCTGGAGGATCTGCACTGGGCCGACCCCGAGACCCTGTCGATCGTCGAGTACCTGGCCGAGAACCTCGGCTCGGAGCCGGTGGTCTGCCTTGGGACCCTCCGGTCCGAGGCCAGTCCCGCCCTCGGTCTCGTCCGCGACCTGGCGGCCCGACGGGAGGCCTCGGTCATCGACCTGGGCCGGTTGAGCCGGGCCGACGTGACCGCCATCGCCTGCGCCTGCCTGTCGACCGCGGATCTCCCCGGCCCGGTCGACGAGTTGCTCTCGGCCCACGCCGACGGCCTCCCGTTCTTCGTCGAGGAGCTGCTCGCCGGCGTGGTCGGTTCCGGCGCCCTTGTTCGCGACGAGGGTGGCTGGACCGTCGCCGGCCGGCTTCAGGCCGATGCGCCGGACAACTTCGTCGACAGCGTCGAGCGCCGGCTGGCGGCTCTCGGTGATGCCGCGCCGGTCGTGGTGGCGGCGGCCGTCCTCGGGCGCGCCTTCGATTGGGCGCTCCTGCCCGCCATGACCGGCATCGACGACCTGGCCGTCCTGGCCGCGCTGCGAGCGGCGGTCGACGCCCAGCTCCTCATCGCCGAGCCCTCCGCCGGCGGATCGTTCCGGTTCCGCCATGCGCTCACCTGTGACGCCGTCGTCGGGCGGCTCCTGCCGGTGGAGCGGGCGATGCTCTCGCGCCGGGGTCTCGACGCCATTGAGGCCGCCCATCCCGGCCTGCCGGGCGAGTGGTGCGACGTGGCGGCCAACTTGGCCGAACGGGCCGGGGACGCTGAGCGGGCCGCCGCGCTCCTGCTGGAGTCGGGCCGGCGGTCGTTGGCGCGGGGCGCTCTGGCCAGCGCCGAGGCCGCTTTCGGCCGGGCCCGTGACCTCACCGAGGACCCTGGGATGGCGGCCGACGCCACCGAGGCGCTGTCCGAGTCACTGTCGCTGGCCGGGAACACCGACCGGGCCCTCGAGGTGGGGCTGGAGCTCGCCGCCGCCCTTGAGTCCCTGGTCGCCCCTCCGGAACGGCGGGGTGGCGTCCACCTCCGCCTGGCCCGGGCGGCGGCCACCGCCTGCCGGTGGGACGTGGCCGACGACCATCTGGAACTGGGCCGTTCCTGGGCGGAGAAGGCCGACGACGACGCCCTCACGGCCCGGCTCGACGCCATCGCCGCCCACGTCGCCTACGGACGGGGGGACGTCGAGCGATCGGGCGAGCTGGCCCGGTCGGCCCTGGCGACGGCGGAACAGCTGGAGCTGGGTGACCTCGCCTGCGAGGCGTGGGAGGTGATCGGCCGCTGTGCCCGGACGGTTGATTTCGACCAGGCCGAAGCCGCCTTCGAACAGGCTATGGCGGTCGCCGAGCGGCACGGTCTCATCGTGTGGCGTATCCGGGCCCTCTCCGAGCTGGCCTTCGTCGATCTCCTGTTGCTCCGCCCCAACGACCGGCTGCTGGCCGTGCGTGACCTGGCCATGGCCGGTGGCGCCCTGGCGACCGCCGCCCACGTGGACTTCTTTCACGGCATCTGGTTCCTCGACCGCTTCCAGAACGAGCGGGCGATCGAGGCTGTGCACCGCTCGAGCGAGATGGCCCGACGATTCGGCATGTACCAGCTCCTGGCCATGGCCCTGATCATCGAAGCCGCGGCCTGCGGCCGGCTGGGTCGGCGGGACGAGATGGACTCCCTTATCGACGAGGCGCTGGCCCTGGCCGGCGACGAGCCCGGCTGCTGGGGAGTGGCCCTGGGGACTGGCCGGGCTGTCACCTGGCTGATCGGTGAAGACCGACGACGGGCGGTCCAGTCGCTCGAGGAGGCCATGAACCACCTGCGGCGGTCGGCCTCGACCCCGGCCAACCCCGAACGCGGGTTGTGGGCGCTGCTGCGGGTGCTCGCCGACCTCGACGGCGACGCCGCCTGCGTCGAGGTGCGGGCGTCCGGCGTGACCATCCACCGCATGAACCGGGCCTTCCTGAGCCTGGCCGATGCCGTCCAGCACGGGCGGTCCGGACGCCGGGAGGAGGCGGAGGCCGCCTTCGCCGCCGGCGACACCGACCTCACGACGGTCCCGTGGTGGCGTCACCTCGCCCGCCGCCTCGTCGCCGACGCGGCCATCGCCGACGGCTGGGGTGACCCGGTCGGGTGGATGCGGGAAGGGCTCCCCGTCTTCGAAGCGCACGGCCAGGACCGGCTGGCAGCGGCGAGCCGGTCGTTGCTCCAGAAAGCCGGTGCGCCGATGCCCCGCCGGCGCCGGGACGGGAAGGTTCCGCCCGCACTGCGGGACATCGGGGTCACGGATCGGGAGATGGAGGTCCTGACCCTCCTCGCCGACGGGCTGGCCAACAAGGAGATCGCCGCCCGCCTCTACATGTCGCCACGCACCGTCGAGCGCCACATCGCCAACCTGACGGTGAAGTCGGGTCTCCGGACCCGCTCCGAGCTGATCGCTTTCGCCGCCCGCAACGCCGGCGCCCCGGCGTAAAAACTGTCGGTTCTCCCCCATGTGCCGGCGGACGCCGACCGGCAGGATCGGGACTGCCAGTTTCCCGAGCCTGACGAGAGAGGAGCCCACGATGGCGGTGACCGAAGCCACGCAGACGACCAAGCCCCGGCTGAACGCGATCTTCGACGACGTCCAGGAAGCGCTGAAGGAAATCATCACCAAACACCAGGTGACGTGGGAGGAGTTTCGGGCCGCCACCGAGTGGCTCACCGAGGCAGGCAAACAGGACTTCGAGATCCCCTTGATGCTGGACGTGTTCCTCTCGCCCACCGTCGACGACGTCGTCAACGCCACCGGTGAAGGCACGGAGTGCAACGTCGAAGGGCCGTTCTACGTGGCGGACGCACCCCAATTGGAGCGACCGTACGTCCTTCCCCAGCGGAACGACGAGCCCGGCGAGAAGCTCATCTTCTCCGGCACCGTGCGCTCGACGGACGGGTCTCCGCTGGCCGGCGCCACGCTCGACGTGTGGCAGTGCAACGGGGCCGGCGAGTACTCCCACTTCCACCCGGGCGTGCCGGAGTACAACCTGCGGGGCCGGCTCACCACCGACGACGACGGGGTCTTTCAGTTCGAGACGGTGGTTCCCTCCGAGTACGAGATCCCCATGGCCGGCGCCACCGGCAAGCTCCTGGCCGCCCTCGGCCGTTCCGCCTTCCGGCCCGGTCACATCCACTTCAAGGTCAGCCACGAAGACGCCGCGCACCTCACGACCCAGATCTATTTCGAGGGCGAGCCCTGGATCGACGCCGACGTGGTCGGCGCCGTGAAGGCGTCACTCGTGGTCAAGCTGGCACAGCGCGACGACGACCGTGGGGGCTCCTACGCCACGTGTTCGTACGACTTCGTCCTCCCCGCAGCACAGGCAACTCGCTGAACCGCCCACCTACGGCGCGCGCGTTGGCAGCCGCTGTTCAGTGAGATTATGGGCGGTCCGAGCGGCACCGCGCCCGCTTACGTAGCCGGCATTACCGAGCGGGCAGCAGAGCACGCCGACCGACGCTCCGCCGTTGACGCGCAAACCGTCGCTATGCGCCCGGTCGATCAGGCAGTACAGGCGACAACCTGAAGCACACCACGGCGCCTCCGAGAGCTTCGGCTCGTACACTGCGACGGTGGTCGACGAGCCGGTCCGGGGTCGAGTGCCCGACTCCAGCTTCTACTCCATGCCCGGGATCGACCAGGCCCGGGCCCTGCTGCGTGGTCTCGTTCCCTCGTCGCCCCTGAGCCATCTGATCGGTTTGCGGCTGACCCAGGTGGGCTCCGGGAGTGCCACCTACACCATGCCGGCGAGCCCCTGGCTGCAAAACGTGGATGGGGCCGTGGAGGTGCGAATCCTCCTCGAAGAAGCGCTCGCGATGGCTGTGATCACAGGCGTACCGCCGGCGAACGAGGTACGGACGGCAGCCCTCTCGATCAACCAGCTCCGGCTGTCAGGCCTGGAGAGCGAGACGTTCGTAGCCCGGGCCCGTACCCTCAACACGGCATCGACCTTCACACTGGCCGAGGTCCAGGTGGAGGATGCCATGGGACGGGCGGTCGCCCACGCCACTGGCTCCTTCCTCATTCGACCGATCGACCCGCCGCCCCCGCCCTGGAGCGGTGCGTCGGAGCCGATCGCAGAACCGGTCTACCCCACCCCGGATCCCCCTCTCAGACGGCTGGTCGAGGAGTTTCCCTTCCGGATCTGGCACGAGCAGGACGGGCTCTCGGTGATGCGCCGCTATGTGGCCGGCGAACTTCCGCAAGTACCCGTATTCAGCCTCTTGGGCCTGCGATGTATCGAGGCCGACGAGGGGGTGTGCGCTTGGGTGCTGAGAGCCAGCGAGTGGTTGTGCAGCCGGTCCCGGGAGGTGGCGCCGGGTGTGCTGGCGCTCGTCCCCGCCGGCTCTGTCATCACCCTCGCCCCGGCAGGCCACGGTGTGGGCATCGTCGAGCAGAGCGTCACCCTGCTGCGCCCGGTGCTCCCCGACGGTCTGGAGGTGCTCACCCGGGGGACCGTCGTGCATCAGGCCGGCGACCTCGTGGTCTCCGCCGTCGAGGTGACCGACGCCGATGGGAACCGGGCGGCGCTCGGCTACGTGACGGCCGTGATACGGAAGCGACGTTCCCGGGCTTCCGCTACCGAGCCGGAGCGGGTCATGGCCACGGTGCTGTTCACCGACATCGTCGGGTCGACCGAGCGGATCGGGGAGCTGGGTGACGCCCGGTGGAACGAGCTGCTGGGGGAGCACCATGCCCTGGTGCGCAAGCAGTTGCAGGTGTTCAAGGGGCACGAGGTGAAGACCACGGGCGACGGGTTCCTCGCCACATTTGACTCGCCGGGGCGGGCCGTGCAGTGCGCCCGGGTCATCCGGGACGGGGTTCGGCGCCTGGGTCTTGAGGTGCGGGCGGGGCTTCACACCGGTGAGTGCGAGGTCTCTGGCGCTGACGTGGCCGGGATCGCCATCCACCTCGCTTCCCGTGTGCAAAGCCTCGCCGCCCCCGGGGAGATCCTCGTCTCCGGCACTGTGCATGATCTCGTGACGGGCTCCGGCCTGCGCTTCGCCGACCGGGGCCGTCACCAGTTGAAGGGCATTGAGGGCGAATGGCCGCTCTTTGCCGTAGTCGGTTAGCCTCGATCCTCGGGACGGCTCATTTCAGTAGTCGCGTTGAGGTTTGGGGCTCAGCGGGGCGGGAAGCCGAAGCGGAGGTGGCGGCCTCCCCACCAGGGGATGGGCAGGTCGAGTTCGGGGAAGCCGGCGTCGATGAGGACCGGGGTGTAGGTGCGGAGTGCGAGGTCGACTCGGACGTGGTCGTTGTTGACGACGACGGTGCCGGTGTCATCGAGGAAGTGGCGCCAGAGCCGGTCGGGGGTGGCTTGTTCGTAGCGGGGGAGCTTTCTGGCGAGTAGGCGGTAACAGTTGCCGGCGAGCACGGTGAGGGTGGTGTCGAGGTCGACGTTGAGCGGGAGTCCTGAGGACAGGGCGTTGAGGTGGAAGCCGGAGATGTCGGCGTCGAGTTCGTTCTCGATGACCATCCGCTCGGCGTAGCGGCCGAAGAGGTCCTTGGCGGGGCTGGCGAGGTCGTTGGTGATGAGGAGGGTCGGCTGTTCGTGGCCGATGTTGCGGACGGCGATCTGGCGCAGCGGGTGCCCGATCCCTTTGAGGTGCACGATCTCCTCGTGGATCTGGGGGTGGCGGTAGCGGCCGGCACGCTTGAGGTTGTAGGTCGTCCATGCCGATGCCGGTAGGGCGGCGAGGGCCTCGAGGACCTTGGCGCCGCGTTGGCGGAGGGTGAGGAAGGTGAGTCCTCGGGCGCAGAGCTCCTCGAGGGTCGGGTAGGTGGTGAGTTTGGAGTCGAACACCAACAGTCCAGGGTCGTTGCCCGACAGGCGCGACCAGTACTCGGCGAAGGCGATGACCTCGGTGGCCTGTTCGGCCTTGGTGAGGTCGGCGTTGGCGTAGACCATCTCGGTCGAGGCGTGGTCCTGGGCGAAGAAGGTGAGGACGGCCCGGGTCCGTTGGCTGCGGGCAGGGACGTAGTGCTCCTCGAGGGGGACCTCGCTGCCGTGGTGGCGGATGGCGTGGAAGTCCAGGTTGAACCCGGCCTCGCCGGAGTAGAGCCCGATCTGCCGGCAGCGCCGTGCGAGGGCCTCGAGGAGCGCCACGTTGGAGGAACGGCGCACCCGGTAGGAGTAGCTCGTGAGGTGCGTCGCTTTCGGCAGCGCCTCGAGGCCGAGCAGGAGGCCGAGGCCGGGGTCGGCGCCGAGCGGGAAGGCATTGGCGGCCCGGCCGCGGCGGCTGGTCTTCAACAACAACAGCGAGCCGATCGAGTGGAACGAGGACAGCACCTTGGTCCCCGGGCAGCGGGCTGTTCGCACCATCTGGTCGAGGCCGAGCTCGGTCATGGCGGGCAGGAGCAGGTAGAGCCCGGCGTGGTCGCAGTCGAAGCGGGCACCGGCGGGCCAGTCGACGATCCCCTTCGCTCTCACCGGATCGAGGCGCGGCGCGGGGCCTTGGTGTCGTCTCCCGAGGCGTTCGATCCCCTCGGCGTGCAGGATCCCCCACACCGTCGGGGCCGACACCGGCGTGCCCTCGGCCGAGAGCCGATCGGCGATCTCGGTGACCGAACGGTCCTCGGCTCGAAGGGCGAGCACCCGGTCACGGATACGCCCCGACTTGCGCGGCCCCTTCGGGCCGGGCTTGGAGGACCTGAAGAACTCGGTCCGCCCGGCGCGCAGCTCCGAGGCGAGCTGGTGGACGGTGGCGCTCGAGTAGCCGAAACGACGCCCGACCTCTGCCGCTTCGGCTCCCTCCACGAAGTAACACCGCAGCGCTTCGTAGCGGCGCTGGAGCGGCTCCGCTGGCGACAGAAAGTACTCCGCTCCCGGTCGCATTTCTCAATCGATCTTCTGAAACGACATGAACACATCATAGAGTTGTATCGGCCACGATGGGTGGATGCCCCGCCTCCCCAGAGGCAACATCCCTGTAATTACAGAGATGTGGAGAAGCGAGCGCCGAAAGGGGCTGGCGCCGGGGATCCAATCCGACATCGGCCAGCGCGGACCCTTGTTTAAGCAGATCGCTTGGGATCCGGACTTCGCGGCCTCCCAAGAACACAACTAGTTCAAGGAGTTCTCGGGGATCAGGCCACTCGAGTGGGCCCTGCCCATGCTCGACAACGGGTCCCGAGGATCGAGGCTAAC
>JBOGFE010000101.1:0-2124 GCA_050741935.1 Acidimicrobiia bacterium
ACAGCTCGGGGTACTCCTCCGTCTCCATGACCTCTCCCGGCTGGTCGGGATCCATGTAGACCCGGCGCACCTGGAGGAGCTCGTCGTCGGGGGTGCCGCAGTTCTCGCAGGCTCGCTCCATCTTCCGAGGTTAACTCCACCGCGCCGTTAGACTCACGGTTGCCGCCGGGAGCCGCCCGTGCCCCGGACGTGCGGAGGACGGCCAATGAGCGCTACCGCTGCTCCCGCCATCCGGGCCCGCAAGGGCGATGGCACCCCCCTGGTCATGGTGACCGCCTACGACACCCCGTCGGCCCGGATCGCCGACGACGCCGGCGTCGACATCATCCTCGTCGGCGACAGCGTGGCCATGGTCGTCCTCGGCTACGACGACACCCTGTCGGTCACGATCGACGACATGGCCCACCACACCGCCGCCGTGGCCCGGGCCCGGCCCAAGGCCATGCTGGTGGCCGACATGCCGTGGATGAGCTACCACGTCTCCCGGGAGGAGACCGTCCGCAACGCCGCCCGGCTGCTCCGGGCCGGGGCGTCGGCCGTCAAGCTGGAGGGCGGCCGCAAGCGCCTCGACATGATCCAGGCCATCCTCGACGCCGAGATCCCCGTCATGGGGCACCTGGGGCTCACGCCCCAGTCCGTCCACATGCTGGGCGGCTTCAAGGTCCAGGCCAAGGAGTTCGACGCCGCCCGGGCCCTGCTCGACGACGCCGCCGCCCTGGCCGACACCGGCTGCTTCTCCATCGTGCTGGAGTGCGTGCCCGACGCCGTGGCCACCATGGTCACCGAGGCGGTGCCCGTCCCCACCATCGGGATCGGCGCCGGCGCCAGCTGTGACGGGCAGGTGCTGGTGTTCCACGACCTGCTCGGCCTCAACGGCGGGCGGGCCCCCAAGTTCGTGCGCCGCTACGCCGACCTGCGGGGCGACGCCACCGCCGCCGTGGCGCAGTTCGCCAACGACGTGCGGTCGGGCCGGTACCCTTCCGAGGCGGAGACCTACCACGACGCCTTCGGCACCGCGGTGCCCGGCCTCTACCAGGCGGCCAGTGCATGACAGACGAGACCAGTGCATGACCGATGAGGGCCAGGGTCCCCCCGAGGATCTGGCCCATCACTCCTCGGCCGGCCCGGTCGAGGTCGTCACCGGCCTGAGCCGGGCCTACAAGGGCGTGCTGGCCGGGACGGGGTTCGTCGCCGTCTTCGTGCTGATTCTCCTGTGGGGGTCGAACCGCCCCGCCAACCCGACGTTCCTCGACGAGGCGACGACGGTGACGACGGCCGGCGGCCCCGCCTTCGCCGACAAGAGCGTCGCGGTCGGCCCCAGCAGCCTGAAGGTGCTGGTGGCCGACACCAAGGAGAAGCGGGCCCAGGGTCTCCGCGACCGGAACAACCTCGAGGGCCACGGCGGGATGATCTTCGAGTTTCCCGACGTCCTCCAGAGCGGCGGGATGATGGACCACAACGTGACCCGCTTCACGATGTCGGGCGTGAGGTTCCCCCTCACCATCGGCTTCTACGACGAGGGCAACCAGCGGGTCGACGCCGTGGACATGGAGCCCTGCTCCGCCTCGGACGGGAGCTGCCCGAGCTACGGGTCGAAGGGCGCCTTCAAGTCGGCCATCGAGACGCCGAAGGGCAAGCTGCCCGACGGGCCCCTGGCCGCCTGCCCCTCTTAGCGTCGGTTCACCACCCGCCTTGCCTCGACGCGGCGGGCCGAATACAACGGCGCCTGTGAGCAACTACCTCTTCGAGCACTCCTGGGACGAGGAACGTCGGCGCCTGGCCCTCCTGGAGCAGGTGTTCGACCCGGGCACCGAGGAGCACCTCGGCCGGATCCCGCTTCCTCTCGGGGCGCAGTGCCTGGAGGTCGGCGCCGGGGCCGGCTCGATCGCCCGGTGGCTCTGCGACCGCGTCGGGCCGGACGGGCGGGTCGTGGCCACCGACCTGGACACGGGCTTCCTGGAGCAGCTCACCGAGAAGAACCTCGAGGTCCGCCGGCACGACATCGTGTCCGACGGGCTCGAGGAGGAGGCGTTCGACCTCATCCACTCCCGGTTGGTGCTGGACCACCTTCCGGCCCTCCAGGCTGTGGTCAAGCGGATGGCGGCCGCCCTCCGGCCCGGAGGC
>JBOGFE010000102.1:0-6824 GCA_050741935.1 Acidimicrobiia bacterium
GTGACGACCCGGCGGTCAAGGCCGCCCTCGAAGACGTCCGCTCCGCCGCCCGGGGCACCCAGAACCTGCTCGTGCCCTTGAAGGAGGCCCTTCGGCGCCTGGCCACCCTGGGCGAGGTGAGCGACGTGCTCCGGGAGGAGTTCGGGGTCTACCGGCCCGCCCGCTGAGGGGAGCCTCAGGACGGGAGGTTGGGGTTGTCCTCCCGGAGGCCTTCCACGAAGCGGTGGAAGGCGATGTGGTCGGAGGTGACGGTCCGTTCCTCGTCGCCCTTCCGCACCACCACGGTGTCGGACGCCTGCGGGCCGTGCCCGATGGTGGCCCGCACGGGGTCCCAGCCCTCCTCGTAGATCAGACGGCGCAGATCTTCCAGTTCCGGGTCATCGCCCCATCCGGCCACGGCCACAGAGTAGCCAGCGGGTCAGCCGGCCTTGCGGAGCTTTTCGGGGATGTTGGGGCGGGCCTTCTCCAGCTCCTGGCGGGCCCGGGCGATGCCTTTCCGGCCGATGGCCCGGGTCCGGGAGTCGAGTCGCCAGGGGCGGGTGGACCCTCCGTCGATGAGGCGCAGCTGGGTTGTCATGGCCAGATCATGCCGAGGGGGTGTGACAGTTACTAACGTGACGGGCCGTGCAGTGGGACCGGGAGAAGGCCGGGAACCGGCAAAAGGTGCAGGACGAGCTCCTCAAGGAGTACCTCCTCCACCACGTCTACCCCTACTCGCCCTTCTACCGGCGGCGCTTCGAGGCGGGCAAGATCGTCCCCAAGAACATCACCGGCCTGGGTGATCTGACCAAGCTGGAGCCCACCGGCTGGAACGAGGTCGAGGCCGAGCCCGGTGCCTTCGTGCTGCGCCCCACCGAGCGGGCCATCGCCCGCTTCGGCGACCGCAGGCTGGTCATGGCCATCACCAAGGCCAAGCTCCGGGGCAAGGTGGCCGAGCTCAACCGGGACCTCATCGACCCGGCCTACAAGCCGATCCACTGGCATCTGGACGGCGACATCCCCATCGGCTACTCGGGCGAGGACGTCCAGCGCCTGGGTGAGGCCGGCCGTCGCGTGCTCCAGCTGGCCCAGGTGTCCCGTGACGACGTCCTCGTCGGCCTGGCCGCCCCCGGACCTTCCATCGCCTACTGGCAGCTGGTGGAGGGTGCCCGTGTCTCGGGCGTGTCGGCCATCCACCTGGGCCCCGACGTGGGCCGCGAGCGGATCGAAGCGGCCGCCCCCACCGTGCTGGCCGGATCGGCCGAGGGCGTCGGGGCGGTCCTATCGGCCTTCGAGTCGGCCAAGCGGCGCCTGCCCGGACTGCGCACCCTGCTGTGCCTGGGCGACGCGGTGGCGGAGTCGACCCGAGACTCTCTCCGCACCCTGGGCCGCCGCCTGGGCGAAGGCGACCTGGAGCTGGTGTCGGCCTGGGCCCCGTCGGGGGTGCGGGCCCTGTGGGGTGAATGCCGGGGCGGACGCGGCTTCCACACCTACCCGGATCTCGAGTGGCTCGAGACGCTCGCCGACGGGGAGCTGGCCTGGACGTCGCTGGCCTGGCACGGCAGCGCCTTCCTGCGCCTGAAGACCGGCGTTCGCGCCACCCTCGACGACTCCGGCTGCCCCACCTGCGGGCGGATCGGCCCCCGGGTGGTGGTCGGGGCGCTGGCGCCGGCCGCTCCCGCCCGGCCCGCTCCGGCGCGGCCCGCTCCGGCCCGGACACCGGCGGCGACTCGCGTCGAAGAGGAGGAGGCGGAGCTGGTGGCCGCCGGCGACGGCGCCGCCGCTCCCAAACGGGCCTGGAACCTCGAGGTCCTCGACGAGCACCCGGCGGTGGCCGCCTGGGCGGTCGAGCTGCGCCGGGTCGACGGCGCGGAGGAGCTCATCGTCTTCGTGGCTCCCGCCGGCATCGACCGGCTGGCGCCCCTGTTCCGGGAGCTCGACGCCACCCTGGCCGCCACCCAGTACGTGGTGGAGCGGCCCGAGCAGGTGCGGGCCCGGGTCGACCGCGACGGCGCCGTCCGCGACCTGCGCTGACCCCACCGTCCCCCGCGGGGGCGGGAAGGACCGCCGGTAGACTCGGTCCCCCATGCCCTACCTCGATCACGCCGCCACCACCCCGCTGCGCCCGGAGGCGCTCGAGGCGATGCTGCCCTTCCTGTCCGGCAGCTTCGGCAACCCCTCCGGCCAGCACGCCGCCGCCCGGACGGCCAAGACGGCGATCGAGGAGGCCCGCGAGACGGTGGCCGCCGCGCTCGGAGCCCGCCCCGGGGAGGTCGTGTTCACCGGCGGCGGCACCGAGGCCGACAACCTGGCCGTCAAGGGAGCGGCGTACTCCGCCCGCCAGCGGGGGGTGGGCGACGGGGTGGTCACGCTCGCCATCGAGCACCACGCCGTCCTCCACAGCGTGGAGCGGCTCGGGCGCGACGGGTTCCGCATCCAGGTCGTGCCCGTCGACGCCGGCGGCGTCATCGACCTCGACGCCATGGCCGGCGCCCTCGACGCCCGCACCGCGGTGGTGTCGGTGATGCTGGCCAACAACGAGGTCGGCACCGTCCAGCCCCTGGCCGAGGTGGCCGCGGTCATGGCCGAGCGGGCCCCCCGGGCCGTGCTCCACACCGACGCCGTCCAGGCCGCGGCCTGGATGGACGTCGCCACCGAGGCGGCCGGGGCCGCCCTGGTGGCCGTGTCCGCCCACAAGTTCGGCGGCCCCCAGGGTGTGGGGGCCCTCGTCGTGCGCCAGGGCACCCATCTCCAGCCCGTGATCGACGGGGGCGGCCAGGAACGGGACCTGCGCTCGGGTACCCACAACGTGGCCGGCATCGTCGGGATGGCCGCCGCCCTGGCCGCCGGCCGGGACTGCCGGGCGGAGGAGGCACCCCGGGTGGCCGCCCTGCGCGACCGCCTGGCCGCCGGGTTGACGGCCGCCGTTCCCGGCAGCGGCCTCAATGGCGACCCCGGCCGCAAGATGATCAACAACTGCCACGTGACATTCCCCGGCATCGAGTCGGAGGCCCTGCTCCTGCTCCTCGACCGGGAGGGGCTCTGCGCCGCCGCCGGGTCCTCGTGTGCGTCGGGAGCCATGGATCCGTCCCACGTCCTCGCCGCCATGGGGGTCCCCCGCGACCGGGCCCGGGCCTCGCTGCGACTCACCCTGGGGTGGACCTCCACCGACACCGACGTGGACGAGGCGCTGGCCCTCATTCCGGTCGCCGTCGAGCAGCTGCGCCCCCTGGCTTCGCCGCACCGCCTCGCCGCCGGGCAGCGCTGAGGAGGGCGGAGGGGTGCGGGTCATGGTGGCCATGAGCGGCGGGGTGGACTCGTCGGTGGCCGCCGCCCGGCTGCTCCGGGCCGGCCACGACGTGACCGGCATCACCCTCAAGCTCTGGGGTGGGGAGTCCGACTCGGGCTGCTGCAGCGTGGCCGACGTGGAGGACGCCCGCCGGGTGGCGGCCCAGCTGGGGGTGCCCCACTACGTGTTCAACCTGGCCGACGACTTCGATGCCGCCGTCGTCCGGCCCTACGTCGGCGCCCACGCCTCGGGGCGCACCCCCAACCCGTGCGTGGAGTGCAACCGGGCCATCAAGTTCGGTCGTCTCGCCGCGCGGGCCGCCGTCCTGGGCTACGACGCCCTGGCCACCGGCCATCACGCCCGGGTGTCGGCCGGCCCCGACGGCCGGTTCCGGCTGCGCCGGGGGCACGACCGGGCCAAGGACCAGTCCTACGTGCTCTACATGCTCGGCCAGGACGTCCTGTCGAGCCTGCTGCTGCCGGTCGGCGAGCTGACCAAGGCCGAGGTCCGGGCCGAGGCCGCCGCCCTGCGGCTGCGCACGGCGGACAAGCCCGAGAGCATGGAGGTGTGCTTCATCACCCGCGGCGGACGGGAGGCGTTCCTGGCCGCCCGGGGGGCGATGACCCCGGGCGAGATCGTCGATGCCGACGGGCGCCACCTGGGCCGCCACGAGGGGGCGGCGGCTTTTACCGTGGGCCAGCGCCGGGGCCTGGGCGTGGCCGTCGGGGAGCGCCGCTACGTGCTCGACGTGGACCCCGCCTCAGGCCGGGTCACCGTCGGAGCACCCGAGAACCTGCTCCGCGCCAGCGTGACGGTCTCCGACCTCTGCTTCGTCTCCGACCGCCCCTCACCCACCGAGACCCTCTCCATCCAGACCCGCGCCCACGCCACCCCCACCCCCGGCCACCTGCACGGCAACGTGGTGTCCTTCACCCGCCCCCAGCCCCGCGTAGCGCCCGGCCAGGTCGTGGCTTTTTACCGCGGCGGCGACGACCTGATCGGCGGCGGCCTCGCCCTCTAACTCCCCCTACTTCGGCGGCATGCGGAGGGCGCCGTCCAAGCGGATGGTCTCGCCGTTGATGTAGTCGTTGGTCACGATGTGCTCGACCAGGGCGGCGAAGTCGTCCGGGCTGCCGAGGCGGCGGGGGAACGGAATCCCCTTGGCCAGCAGGTCCCGCTGCTCCTGGGGGAGGAGGGCCAGCATCGGCGTGTCGAAGGTGCCCGGGGCGATGGTCACGACCCGGACCCCGACGGCGGCCAGGTCCCGGGCGGCGGGCAGTGTCAGGCCCACCACCCCGGCCTTGGAGGAGGCGTAGGCGATCTGACCGATCTGGCCGTCGAAGGCGGCGATGGAGGCGGTGTTGACGACCACGCCCCGCTCGCCGTCGTCGGTGGGGTCGTGCCTGGCCATGGCCGCCGCCGCCAGCCGTAGAACGTTGAACGTCCCGATGAGGTTGATGTTGAGGACGGTGTGGAACAGGTCGAGGTCGTGGGGGGTCCCGTCCCGGGCCACCACCCGGCCCGCCCAGCCCACCCCGGCGCAGCTCACCGCCACCCGCAGCGGGGCCAGCTCGTCGGCGTGGGCGATGGCCGCGGTCACGTCGTCGGTGCTGGTGACGTCGGCCGGGGTGTACGCCGCCCCCTCGCCCAGCTCCTTGGCCAGGGCCTCACCCTTGGCCTGATCCCGGTCGAGGATCACGACCCTGGCTCCGCCCGCCACCAGGCGGCGGGTGGTGGCCTCACCCAGGCCCGACGCCCCTCCGGTCACGACCGCCGATGCTCCTGCCAGCTCCATCGTCCGCTCCCTGCTCCCGGCTTCGCCGCGACCCGTCGTTGGTGCGCGGGGAGGCTATCCGGCGTAGCGTCGACGCCCGTGAACGAGCGCCGGCGGGTCGCCTCCGGGTCACCGTTCGAGAACGAGATCGGGTTCTGCCGGGCGCTGCGGGTGGGGAACCGGGTGGTGGTGGCCGGCACGGCCCCGATCTGGCCCGACGGGTCCTGCGACCCCGACCCGGCGGTGCAGGCCCGGCGCTGCCTCGACATCGTGCTGGCCGCCCTGGCCGAAGCCGGTGCCCGGGCCGAGCACGTGATCCGCACCCGCGTCTTCCTCACCCGCCCGGAGGACGCCGAGGTGGTGGGCCGGGTCCACGGTGCGGTGTTCGGCGCGGTGCGGCCGGTGGCCACCATGGTGGTGGTGGCGGCCCTGATCGACCCCCGCTGGCGGGTGGAGATCGAGGCCGAGGCCGTCGTCGACTGAGCTCGGCCTCAGCCGGCGGCGGCGGTCCGGCGGCGGCCGGCGTCGGCCAGGAGCACGTCGGGGAGGCGGGGGGAGAAGGCCAGCCGGCGGGCCCGGACGATCTCGCCCCCCCGGCGCCGGGTGCTGGTGCGCATCACGGCCGCCTCCTCGGTGAGCTCGAGGACCAGTGAGCCGGCGACGGCCCCCAGGCGCAGGTCGCAGATGTCGGTGGCGGGGGCCGTGGGGAAGGGGAGCGGACGCAGTGAGGCGATCCGCTCCTTGGGGAAGAGCACCGGGTCGGTGAGAGCCATGGAATCCTTGAGGACGATCCCGGCGGGGACGAGCACGGCCCAGCGCTGGGACAGGGCGTGGAGCGAGCGGGCCAGGCCGCCGGCCAGCGGCCAGCCCAGGACCAGGGCGACGACGCCGGGGACGGTCCGGCCGGCGGCCAGCAGCAGCGGCCCGGCCAGGGCGCCCAGGCCCAGGACCGGGACGGCCAGCGGCAGGGGCCCGAGCAGGAGGGCGGGGGGGAGGCGCAGGGGGAACCGGCGCTCGTCGCCGTAGGCCGCGCCGTTCACGAAGGCCAGGCCGACCGCCGGATGCAGGGCGACGAGCGCGGCGGTCACGGTCCCGGCCAGGGCGGCGGCGGTTGCGGCCACCGTCGCCTCGGCGACCGCCAGGATCCCGACCAGCACGGCCAGGCCGGACGCCACCCGCACGACGGTCAGGCCGGCGGGGCGGGGCACCAGCGTGGCCACCAGGACCCCACCCCAGACCGCCCAGAGCAGCACGGTGGCCAGGGTGCGGGGAGCGGACGACCACGAGTCGAGCATGGCGGCGGCCGCCGGTCCGGCGGAGAGCACCAGCGACCCCCAGGCGACGGGCAGGAGCCGGACGGGCAGCGGTCCTCCGGTGGGCTCGAGGGGGGAGGCTCGTATACTACCGGCGGCTTGTACGGACCGACCTGGGGGAGCGACTCGTGGCTGACGTGAGACTGGTGGACCTGGATGTCCTGAAGCGGTTCAGCCTGGTGCTGCGCCGGGAGTTCGCCGACGCCGAGGACGTCCTCGCCGCCCTCGACGCGAGCCGCAACCTGGTGTTGGGGGCCCTGGGCCGCCCGGCGGGCGCGGCCCCGGCCAAGACGGCGGCCAAGAGCGCCAAGCCGGCGGCCAAGCCCGCCACCAAGGCGGCGAAAGCGCCGGCCAAGCCGGCCAAGGCGGCGTCGTCCAAGGCGCCGGCCAAGGCCGGTCCGCCCAAGCCGGGGGCGGGACCTTCGAAGCCGGCGGCCGCCGCCAAGCCGGCGGCCGGTCCGGCCAAGCC
>JBOGFE010000103.1:0-12753 GCA_050741935.1 Acidimicrobiia bacterium
AGCAGGGAGGCGAGGGCCGCTGGCTCGGTGGCCGCCCGCCCTACGGCTACATGCTCGTCGACGCCGGTCCGCACTCGAACCCGACGAAGGCGGCACAGGGACTGCGCCGGAAGCGGCTCGTGCCCGACCCGGTGACCGCCGCGGTGGTGCAGCGCATCTTCGCCGACTACCTGTCCGGCAAGGGGATCAGGGTCATCACCGACGACCTGACGCGAGAAGGGGTCGTGTCGCCGTCGCACTACGACCTCAAGCGGAACCGGCACCGTGCGGAGACAGCCGGCGCGTGGGGGAAGTGCGGGGTGCGGTCGATCCTCCAGAACCCGAGCTACATGGGCAAGCGGGTGTTCGGCCGGCAGCGCCGCGCTGAGGTGCTGGTCGACCCGGCCGACGCCTCGTTCGGCTACGTCGCCCGGATGAAGAACAACCCGGTCGAGGAGTGGGTGTTCCCCGCCGAGGACACCCATGAGGCGCTCGTCACGCCCGACGATTTCGCAGCGGTGCAGGCCCGCTTCGCCAGCCGCCGCGGTGGCCGAGGGCCGAAGGCACCGAGGAAGGACCGGCGGGTCTACCCGCTCCAAGGGCTGGTGATCTGCGCCGCCTGCGGCCGGCGGATGTACCACACGACCATCCCGAAGGGTGGCAAGGAGTACGCCTACGCCACCTGCCGCCTCTCCACCGCGGAGTACGCCCGCCACCCCGAGCTGGAAGCCACCCACCCGAAGACCAGCTACCTCCGAGCCGACAAGCTCGCCGCCGCCGTCGACGGCTGGCTGGCCGAGATCTCCGACGACGACCACGTCGACGACACCGCGAAGCTCCTCGCCGCCGCCGAGCAGGACCGCCACCAGGCGATGACCGGCGGCGTCGACCGTGACGCCGAGTCGCACCGCGCCCGCCAGCGGCTCATGGAAGCCGAAGGGCGGCTGGAGCGGGCCAGAGCCACCCTCGACGCCGGGGCCGACCCCGCGGTGGTCGCCCGGTGGATCAACGACGCGGAGAACGACCGGCGATCCGCCGAAGCCGACCTCGCCCGCCTCGCCCCCGACCGGCCTCCCACCGCCGACGAGGTCAAGGAGCTGCTCATCGCGCTGCGAGGCATCCTCGACCGGCTCAGCACCGCCGACCCCACGACGATGCGGGAGGTCTACCGCGAACTAGGGCTCCGAGCTGTCTGGCAGCCTCGGAGCCCTGTCGTTCAAGTTTCGATCAGCCCCGAACTCCCTGGTCAGGAGGTTAGGGACAGCGATGGTGGCGGGGGAGGGATTTGAAACCCTCGACCTTCGGGTTATGAGTTCGGCGAAGGACCGCCCGTGGGTTGCCATCCGTGACCACCCACGCGCCGAAACCGCAGGTCACAGGCCTTGAAGGGTGCGGACGTTGGTCGATGTTTCGCACTATCTGGTGACGCTTCGCGTCAAGATCGGATGCCAATTGGATGCCAACGTCATCAGTGCGCGCCCGGGCGGGGCGGTGAAAGCTCACGCCTCGGGAATGGCATCGCATTCCGAGAGCCGGGCCGAGGCGACAGCAGACGCGGCAAATTGTGCGACAGGGCCGGTCATGCCGCCGTTTCTTTGCCGAGATGGATTGGCACCCGACGCTCCCCGTCGTCGTCGAACACGGCGACGAGCTCGAGACGAGCCCCGAGCGCTTCGAGATACTGCTTCAGGGTCGACACGCGCACGTCGTCAGCGTGCTCGAACTTTGAGATCGCGCCCTGGGTCACCTCCAGCCGTCCGGCCAGCTCCGCCTGGCTGACCGCCTCGGCGTGGCGCAACTCGTACAGGCGGATCTCCTCCAGCGATTGCTCACGCGCCCGTTCGGTCGCCTCCTCCGCGCCCGGCTTGGACCGCAGTTCGTCTCGAAGTTTCGCCCAATCGGTGTGCCCGCTCATCAGATCAACCCCTCCTCGCGAAGCTCCTCGAGGTACTCGTCGTACAGGTCATCGGCCACCGGGACGGCCCAGTCGTACCACTCGTTCCATTGCCCGCTCTTGTTACCGCCGAGCAACAAGATCACCTTTCGCCGGGGATCGAACATAAAGAGCACCCGCAGTGCCCCGGCTTCGGATGCTCGCAGTTCCTTCATGTTGTGATGCCGGGAGGTCTGGATCCGCTCGACCGCCGGGCGACCGAGAGAGGGCCCCCGCTCGGCCAGCAACTCGACCCGGGCCTCCAAGGCTGCCTGCTGTTCGATCGCGATCCCCTCCCACCATTCGATGAACTGGTCGGTGACCTCGACCTCCCACACTCCAACACTATGATCTACGGCTCATTATGAGTCAAGCCTCATAGGCGCCCCGAACACTCTTGGCCGCGGGCGCGACTGCGCCAGTTCGCGGTCAACCGAAGCGGGCGGTGGACGGCGTAGCGTGGGGACGTGGGAGACGATCTCGACGACTTGATCGAGGAGGTCATCGTCGACGCCTACGGCGAGGACGAGCAACTGTGGTCGTTCCGCCAGGTGTTCGAGGAGGACGGCCGGTTTCCTTTCTCGGCGACAATGGTGGGCGCGGCCCTCGACGTGACCGGGGTGGACTACGAAGGCGACGAACGGCGGGGCCTGTTGGCGCAGTGCCGGCGGGACGGGAAGATCCATCGGGTACTGGCTTCTCGACGTCGTCCCGGCCGGGCCGCTGTCGCTCACCACCGCCCGTCTGCTGGCCGCCTACCGGAGGTGGTGGGGGGCGGAGCCGCTCCCGGCCCCTTCTTCCCCACCGGGCCAGCCAGCCTGGGTCTATTCGCCGTTGGCGCCGCCGGCGCAGGTGGAACGCCCGCTGGCGCTCGTGGCCCACGGCGATTGGGACCCGGAAGACGAGTATTGGGGCGAAGACGATGACCCTCTCCATCCGCTGTGGACGACGATCATCTCCGCTGGTCCTCGCCCCCTCTACGAGATGGAGCAGGTCATCCCGGAGTCGCCCTCCGTGGCACCGCCGGCTGGCCGGGCCGCGCAGGACGACGTTCGTGCCCAAGGGCCGCAGCTTCGAGCTCACCCCGAGGCTGCGTGATCGCCTCGCGGAGCAGGAGCAGCGTTGCCGCTCAGACGCTGACCGGCTGGCGCTCCACCGGGCCTTTCACACCCGGGCCCTCGAAGTCGCCGACGACACCGACGATCCCTACGGCGTCGTCGGCGAGCTGCGCCTCGACGTGTTCACCACCTACCTCCGGCTGAACTGGAAGGGTGCCGGCATGGCCCCCGACGATTGGTGGCAGGACCTGTGCGAGCTGCTGGTCTTGGAACCGTACGCCCTCACCCACCAGCGCGAGACCCTCGCCTTCAAGCAGCTCGACCAGGCTCACGCCGACCTCGTCGAGCGCATCCTCCTCGACCTTTCCGAAGAGCACCGCGCCGTCCACCTCGACTACGAAGCCGACGAAGCGCTCCAGCTGGTGGCGTGGGCAGCCGCGGCGGGGCGCCGCTACGACCGCTACCCGGATGCGGCTCGGCGCCTCGGCTCCGATCACTGGATGCCGGTCGTGGCCCTCGCCGAGTCGGCGGCCGCAGCCCGGCGGGGAGACCTCACCCTCGAAGTGTTCCGGGCCGCCGACCAGCCCGGCTGGCACCGCGACTTCCTTCGCCGCCGCTGCCTCGAGATCACCGGCGTCACCCTCGGCGACCCTCCCCATCCCCTGCGGGCCGTGAGGTAGCGGCGCGCATGGCAGGCCGACGCCCCCGGGCGCGTCCCAGCGTGCTGGACCACCTGAGCCCGGCGGAGCGGGCCGCTGTCCTCGCCCTGTTGCTGGCCGAGCGCCCCGAGATGATCGCCGACGCCGAGCGGCTCGCTACCCGGTACCTCGAGGACGTTTCCCCTGATGCCGTCGCCGACGAGGTCGTCTGGGCGCTGGAGAACCTTTCGCTCAACGACCTGGCTGCCCGGGCCGGGCGCCAACCCGGTCGGGGCTACGTCCACGAGAACGAGGCGGCCTGGGAGCTCCTCGAGGAGGCGCTCCAGCCCTTCGTCGACGACGTGGGCCGGCGGGCGCGGCTCGGCATGGCCGCAGCTGCCGGCCATGTCGCTCTCGGCATCCTGGCCGGGCTGTTCCAGTGCCGCGAGGCGGAGGACGGCTCGGTGCTCGCCTACGCCGGCGCCCCGGACGCGACCAGGGACTTGGCCGAGTGGGTGGCGGCGGAAGCCAGGAAGGACGGGCTCGACCTCACCCCGGACGCCCTGGACGAGGCGTGCCCGGACTGGCTCCCGCTGCGTTGAACGTCAGGCGCCGCAGCAGCGCTTGTACTTCCGGCCGCTGCCGCAGGGACAGTGGTCGTTTCTGAGCGCTCACCTGCGACTACGACCCAAACACAATCTCGGCGGCTCGTGCAGCCGCGTCGCGCTGCATGCCCGGCACCACGTGCTGGTAGACCCGCAAGGTCATGGCCGGGTCGGCGTGGCCGAGGCGCTCGGCCACGACTCGTACCGGCACCCCGGCCCGGAGCAGCACGGTGGCGTGACTGTGGCGTAAACCGTGGAAGTTGAGCGAAGGTAAACCCGACTCGCGTACGGCGCGATCGAAGTAGCCGGCGACGGAATGAGGATGCATGGCCTTCCCGAACTCGTCGGTGAAGACGTAGCTGCTGTCAACCCACTCCGCGCCCACGCGGAGGCGTTCTTCCCGCTGGAGGCGGCGCCAGCCCTTGAGGGCAGTCACGGTGCGGTCGTCGAGGTCGATACGGCGGCCCTCTCCGGACTTCGGCGTGCCGGTGGCCACCTCATAACCGACGGCGACCCGGGCCCGGCGGACCGTCACCATCTGGTCGTCGAGGTCGACGTCGGCCCATTGGAGGCCGAGCACCTCACCACGGCGCATCCCGGTCATGGCCGTCAAGGCGAAGAGTGGGCCCAAGCGGTGTTCCGCGGTCACGTCGAGGAACTTCCGAACCTCCTCCGCCGTCCAGACCCGCATCTCTTGCTGCCGCCGCCTCGGTTTGATCACGCCGTCCGCGGGGTTTCGGTGAAGGTGCCCGGCGCGAACGGCGTCGGTCAATACCTTGTGCAGCAAGCGGTGTGTGTGCTCGATACTCGTCTCGCGAACTCCCGACGGTTCCGAGCTGTGCCCCGCCTGCTCCGAGTCGCGCAGCCAACTCTGCTCACCTTCGAACCCGGCAGCGGCGTAGGCGCGCCTCGGCGGTCACGGTGGCTCTCGCCGCGCTCATCGTCTCGATCGCCTCGGCGCTCGGCTCAATCATTGCCGTCGCCGTGGCCGTATGGACCCACCGACAGCTCGGCAGCCGCATCGAGTGCAAGTGGGGCACGGCGATGCCTGTTTACGGCCGCGAGGTCGGCGACCGCCACATCTCCGTCACCGGCGTCAACCACGGACGCTCCCCCGCCACGATCGAAGGGTGGGGGTTCGTGTTCCTCGACAGCCGGGGACGTCAGACCGACACGACGATCGTGACGGCCGAGCCGCTCCCGTGGCTGCCGCCGTGCCCCCACCGCCTCGAAGCCGAATCGTCGGTGATGTGGATAATGCCGCTGGATGGATGACCTCCGAGCCAGCGTCCTTCGTAGCCCGACGCCGAACGCCAGGGTCAAGGCGTTCGTCCGTACGGGAACGGGCCGGCGGATCACCGACCGCAGGCCCGTCGTCCTCACCTGACGTCGGCCCGGTTACCGGCGACTTCCTGCAGTTGACGGCGCCTTGCGCGTACGTGGGCGTGAGGCGGTGGCGGCGGTGCCCGTGCCCGCTTGGATGCCAAAACGATGCCATCGGGCCCCAGCAGAAGGGGCCCCGGTTGCCCGAGACCCCTTGTGACCTGCACTTTCGTTGGTGGCGGGGGTGGGATTTGAACCCACGACCTTCGGGTTATGAGCCCGACTTCGGCCATGTTGGGTCGTAACTCTTCCTGCCCGGTAGTGCGGCTGACCTGCTGTTTTACGAGTGCGGAGTCTCGTTCCATGACGCTCAGTGACCCCTCGTGCCGAATGATCCGGTAGAAGATCCGGTAGAAGATTTCAGCCTCGCAGGACAGCGGCCGGCACAGGACAGCGGCCGGTACGGCAGCGGCTCGGAGCCACGGACATCAGCATCTGGGCGTCGGCGTCGGGACCCCCGTCGCCCATCGCGCTGGCGGACGGGAGGTCAGCTCAGACAGGCCGGCGGGCGGGTCGTCCACTTCCGCCACCTCTTGGCCCCTAGTCACACTGGGGCCGTCCGTCCGGTCCTGTCGAGTCCGGCGAATGCCCTCTGATCAGCGCTTTTGCTGGTCACCCGTCCGCTCGGTGTCGGCGCGTCCGGGCAGTCCCTGGAATGTTGTGACCACGCCGTGACCACGGAAGGCGCCGGTTTGCCTGCTGGGGCGGTGGCGACGACGACGCCAGCGCCGTCTTTGAGCTGGAGGGTGATGCTGCCGGTCCGCTGGCGGGGTGCGGTGATGGTCAGGGTGTAACTCGGCACCGGCACCTTGGGTGAGTTGTTGGTGATCACCGCCGTGTAGCTCCCGGCTGAGGTCAGGTTCGTGTCCGGGAGGATGGCGGTGCCGGTGGCGTTGCGGACGGAGGCGACGGTGGCTCTGGACGGGTTCTTCAACGCCTTGTTGGATGGCCCGTCAGACCATCAAGACTCACCGGGAAGCGCGTTGATGACTCACCAACTCTCTATCAGAGTCAACCACCAGTTCGGATCGTTCAGAAATGAAGCGACAACAGCGGACCGTCACCTGGGAAGGGTCACATCACGAAGATTCGACGGACGATTGCCCGCTCCGGGTCTGTCACGTCGTACTGCTCCGGGACGAGCGGCGGATCGATTGGATGCTCATCCCCGCGTGGCGGGCGAGCAACCTCGTACCACGCGCCCCGTTCCTGGCCGCTATACCACAGGCCCTCATTTTCGTCATAGCGGAGATCGTCGAATCCGCTCGCCAGCAACTTCCAAGGAAGTCCCATGGCCACACCCGCGGGAGTCATGCCGGCATCGGCTCGTTCTGCGATGGGCATTGCTGCTCGACCGTTAACAACGGCGACGGTCACGGCGCCAAACTCCAAGAAGCGCATCCCTCCCCGCCCCCGGACGGTGCCGGGCGAGCCGAGAACGCTCCGAATACGCTCCTCAGAATCGCCCAGGGTCAAGACTCCGATGGACCTCCCGGGCGTGATCTGTGCCTGCTCACTCACGGCAGGAACCGAATCTTCTCGACCATCGCATCCGGCTCGGGGCGGACTCCCTTCCGGGTTGAACCACGAACGCTCTCATCATTCGTAGAGATCATGCAGACTCATCTCGAGAATAGCGAGATACTCGGCAAACTCCTCGTCTCGTGGGTCGACCCTGGAGCCGCGAACGAGTTCGAGTCTCAGGTCGTCGGCCACCCGGCCAAGCTCTCGGGCGAGACGGCTCGACTGGTCTTCGGGCAACAGCTCGAAATGCAACCCGTCGAGTGCGAGCGCACCGCGGACGGTTGCTCTGTCAGCATCATTGTCGAGTTCCGGAAGCAAACGGTCCAAGAGTGAGCGGAAGGCCCACCGGGCAATGATCCGGGGTTCGGTGTTGGGAAGCGAGATCACCGCCATTAGAACCCGATCCTCACGATCTTGTCTTCTACTCCGGGGGGCAAAGAATTGAGAAAACTCGTCACGATCCGAGTGTGTTCGGGGGCGAAGCCCGTCAGATCAACGACCGTAAAGTTGTTCGACTTCATCAGGTGTTGTCCGGTGGAGAGTTCTGACAGTCCCGTTCATACTTGTTTCCGGGGTGCCTCTTCAAAACGAAATTTTCGGCTTTGCATCTGCTGCAACGCAGCCGGTACTCCCGTCCAGTCCCGTCCGAGAAGGGCAGCCACTCCGCGTTGAGCGTGTCGTGGCCGCAAACCGGGCATTTGAGCCCGCTGGTGTGGCCAGGAATGGCTTGCTTCGCCGCCTCGATCCATTCGGTACGCTCCATTGTTCAACCGCCTCCAAGCAGCAGTTGGCCTAGCGGGCAGCGAACGCCGCCCACGTTGGTCTATGAGCTGACTAGGCCACCGCTGACCCCGCTAGCGGCTAGCCGATGGAGACGTGGCCAGTCGGTACAACTCGTGAAGCAGGATCTGCGAAAGCTCCGGTTCGCTGGCGAAGGCTTCGGAGCCCAGGATGAAGGCGTTCTCACCGAACAGCGTCATCACGGGCGCTTGCTGCCGTCGGCCGTGGCGCGCACGAGGGAGGCTAGATCGGCTCAGTCCTCACGATCACTGATTGATCGCCATGTTTCCGCTGCGCTGCCGATCAAGCGTGGTGTGGCGTCCCAAGGCACGTCCGTCACCTTCAAAGCTGTGACACCTCCGATGGAGGTGACGGGCCGATCGAGGGTTGCGGCGAGCACGCGGATGTCCCGACTGATACCTCCATCAGGCGGAGCGGCGACTAGCCAGCCAAGCGCGGGTGGGAGCCGGTCGGCAAGCACACGCTTGTGAATACAAAGGAACGGTATCTGCGTTTCAAGCGAATCGTCGTCCATGCCATACATGAACATGACCCCGAGCCGCTCCACCGCTCTCGCCAGGAGCTCCTCCAGGGCGGCCCACAGATCCTCACGGTGAGGGCGTGTCAAGTCCGACCCTGAGATCCGCAAGGTGCAAATGTCGAAGTGAGGTTCGTCGGGGAGTCCTTCCATTTCGATGGGGAGGATTCCCGTGCATCGGTGGACCGAAAGGTCGACGTGCGTGCCGACGTCTCGGAAGTTCAAGTCCGCCAGCCCGTCTTCAACCCCGAGCCACTCCACTGCGGTTCGTGGGGTGCTGAAGAGTAGCGATCCGGTACCGTCTCCACTCATGATGGTGATTTCCCCAGAGGCGAGTCGAGACGGCTGAAATCCCAGGTCGACCGCCGCGTCGAACAGTGACGCGAGCCGGGCGACCGTCAGCGTCCGTGGGGATACCAGAAGGTGAAATGACCAGTCAACGCTCATGGGATTGGCCTGACGTTTCCAGCGCCCAACCACTTTTGCGCCAAGTCGATCGCCACTTGGGGCGTACCCGGCTCGTAGTAGAAGAAGGCTTGCCCGCCCTGCGACGAAGCGTACGCCGAGAGCCGTTGGAGCTGCTGACCGAAACTGGAAAGGTTCAGAGCCTTTGCTGGGCCGCCGACTTCGATAAACCTGCTTCCAGATAGGACTACGTCGATGTCCGTGCTGCCGATACCCGGGACGGTCACGCGTCGCCCAACTTCAACGACGTCGTCGCCAAACTCGGCCACGACTCGGGCGACTCTCGCTGCGCCGATTGACTCTGCCTCCGCGACGACGGCCTCCTCTTGGTGAAGCGCCGTGTTCCCTCCGGCGATAGCTGCGGCGGTGACACCCTCGATGCAGCCGGGGATGACGGCGCAGGCGCCGAGGAAGACGGCTCCGCCGGCGCCGGCCCCGATGAGCAGCTTCTGCCACAGGTAGCTGTGCAGGCGGTCCTGGACCTGGGCCCGCCATAGAGCGGCCTCGGCGTCGAGCCGAAGATCGAGTAGCCGCCGTGCCGTCCATTCGTTGAGGTATTGGGCACCGGACAGTTCTCGGATGTCGTAACCGCCGGAGCTGAGGGGGTAGAGCATTCGGACCAGCGGGTCGCGTCCCTCGTAGACCGCCTGGACGACACTGAGGAAGAAGCTGTCCTCGGACTGGTGGCCTTCCTGCCACAGGAGAACGGGTCGCGTGAGCGGAGCCCGCAGGTCGCGGTCCTGCACCGGGGAGAGGCCCAGCGGGTCGATCTTGTTGATCGGGTCGTTGGCGGCGTAGGGGTAGGGGTTGCCGACGGTGACCTCCCCGGGCATGGCCTGGAGGGGGTCTTGGGTGGTGAAGGCGCCGACGCCGGAGGCGTAGTCGCGGGCTCGGAGGTGGAGCATGCCGTCGGCGTGGAGTTCGCCGCGGTAGCCGAACTGCGGGAGTCGGTCGGAGGTGGCGACGTCGGCGAAGCCGGCCACTTCGGCGATGAGGGGGATGTCGGTGGTCTCGCCCACGGGGATGCCGAAGGCGTCGTAGCTGGAGGAGCGGACGAGGTCGAGCGGGTCGGTGGTGTTGGTGGTGACGGCCGATCCATAGGCGTCGTAGGCGAACACTTGGCTTTGGGTGCCCCGGGTGGCGACGGCTCGGTTCTCGCCGTTGACCAGGATGGTGTTGCCCGCGGTGTTGTCGAGGGAGACGACTTGGGGTGTCCCGGAGGTGGGGTCCCAGGTGAAGCGGGGGTGGCCGCCGCCGGCGACCGCGAAGTCGAAGCGGAGGAGCCGGCCGTCGCCGTCGTAGGCTCGGGTGGTCTCGCCGTAGACGGCGGTGACGGGGTCATCGTCCACCACTGCGAGCTGCCCGGCGGCGTTGTAGCCGTAGGTGATGCGACGAGAGTACCCGTCGCTGCTCTGCGTCAGGCGGCCGGCGGGGTCGTGGGTGAAGGCGGCGGTCTCGGTGGTGAGGCCTCCGACCTTGCGTGCCGCGGTGGTCAGCTCATGGGCGGCGTCGTAGGTGTAGTCGACCCGGGAAGCCTCGACGCCCGAGACCTCGATGGCGTTGGTGAGACGGTTGCCGACCTGGTCATAGGTGTAACGCCGGGCGATTTGCTGGCCTTGCACGCCCACCCCCAGGTTCACTTTGGCCCGGTCGCCCCGCACTCGCGTCAGTTGCCCGGCGGGGTCGTAGGTGAACCAGCTGGAGCGTCCGGCGGTGATCTCCTGGTTGATGCGCCCGGCGGCGTCGTAGACGAGGCTCGTGTCGGTCAGCGCCCCGGCCGCCTGCTGGTGGTAGGTCGCCAGTCGCCCCGAGCTGTAGGTGTAGGCGCGGGAGTTGCCGAGGGGGAGGGTTTCGGCGGTCAGGCGGCCGTCGGCGTCATGGGTGTAGGTGACGGCACCCGCCTGCGGGTGGGAGACGCCGGTCAGGCGGTCGGCGGCGTCGTAGGCGTAGCTGGCCACGGTCCCATCGGGGTAGGTAATGGTGGCCTTGTTGCCGGCCGGGTCCCAGCTGTAGGCCAGCGTCTTGCCGTTGGCGTCGGTAATGCTCAGCGGATGGCCGGTGGGGTCGTAGCTGGAGGTGGACACCCCAAGGGGGTCGGTCATCTTGGTGCGCCGGCCGGCAGGGTCGTACTCGTAGGTGACGGCGGAGCCGTCGCCGAAGGTGCGGGAGGTGACCTGACCGGCGGCGTCGTAGCCGAAGGTGACGGACCGGCCTGACGGGTCGGCGACCTGGTGGAGGCGCCCGAGGCTGTCGTAGCTGGAGGTGGTGGTCCGGTTGAGCTGGTCGGCGTGGGTGAGGAGCCGGTCGGCGAGGTCGTAGGTCCACCGCTCCACGCCACCCTTGGCGTCCGTCCGCGAGGTGAGGTTCCCCCGGGCGTCGTAGCCGTAGCCGGTGATACCGCCAGTGGGGTTGGTGGCCGTGGCCAACCGGCCAGCGGCGTCATAGGCGTAGCGCTTCACCCCGCCGGTGGCGTCGGTCACCGTCTTGACTTCACCCCTGAGGGTGTAGGCGGTCGTGGTGGTGCCGGTGGCCGGGTCGGTGGCGGTGGTGCGCCGTCCCGCCGGGTCGTATCCGTAGGTGCTGACGAGCCCGGCAGGGGAGGTCACTGACACCAGCAGTCCGTCGGCGTTGTAGCCGTGCCGGGTCTGGCCGCCGAGAGCGTCGATGCGCTTCCACAGGCGGCCCACCGTGTCGTACACGTAGCTGGTGGTGTGGTTGTTGGGGTCGGTTTCGGTGGCGAGGCGCCCCGCCAGGGTGTAGGTGCGGGTCCAATGCTGACCGCGGGCGTCGAGGGTGTCGACCAGACGGCCGGCCGGGTCGTAGTCGTAGGCCGTGATCGCCCCCGCCGGGTCGGTCATCGACAGGAGCCGGTCGGCCTTGTCGTAGGTGTAGCCGGTGGTCCGGTTGAGGGGGTCGGTCACTGCCGTGACCCGGCCCCGCAGGTCGTAGGTGTGGGTGGCGGTCTTCCCGGCTTCGTCGGTCGTGGTCGTCGGGTTGCCGTCGGCGTCGTAGCCGTAGGTGGTGGTGACCCCGGTGGCGTCGGTGTCCGACAGGCGCCGGCCCAGCTTGTCGTACGTCGCCGACCACGCCGCGGCTCCGGGCCGGGTGACGGTGGTGAGGTTGCCGTCGGCGTCGTAGCCGTAGGAGGTGACGTTGCCGAGCGGGTCGGTTTCGCTCGCCAGCCGGCCGGCGGCATCGTAGGCGTAGGTGGTGGTCTTGTTCAGCGCGTCGATGGTGGAGGCGGGCCGGCCAGCGCCCGTGTAGGTGGCTGACGTGACCGCACCGGTCGGGTCGGCGGTGGACAGCAGACGCCGCCTGCCGTCGTAGGTCCAGCTGGTGGTGTGGTTGAGCGGAGTGGTCTCCGACGCCAGGTTGCCCGCCGGGTCGTGGGTGAGCGTGGTGGTCTGGGCGGCGGCGTCGGTGACGGCGGTGACCGCCCGCTTGGAGTTGTAGGTGAAGGCGGTGGCCACCCCGTCGGGGTCGGTGATCGACTGGATCAGGCCGCCGACCACGTTGTAGGTGGACACCGCTCCGGTGGGTTCGGTGACCGATGAGGGGAGCCGCTCTGCGGCTTCGTAGCCGAAAGTCGTCGTTTCCGTCTCGCCGTCGGTGGAGCTGGTCAGCCGGTCGCTGCTGTCGTAGGTGAACGTCTCGACCACCCCGCCGGGCCCGGAGCGGGCAAGCAGGTTGCCGTGGCCGTCGAACGTCTGGGTCGTCCCCCCGCCCCGCCGGTCCACCATCGAGGTCAGGTTGCCGTTGCTGTCGTAGGCCTTGGTGAGGATGGCGCCGTAGGAGTCGGTGATTGACGTCAGCCGCCCCTGGGTGTCGTGGGCATACGAGGTAACCGCGC
>JBOGFE010000104.1:0-3766 GCA_050741935.1 Acidimicrobiia bacterium
GGCCGGGCCCCGGTGTTCCGCCTCGACATCGCCTCGGGAGCCGTCACCAGGCTCTCCGCCGCCAGCGCCTTCAGCGACCTGTGCCCGTCGCCCGACGGGACCACCGTCTACGCCCTTCGCTCCACCCCGCTCTCACCGCCGGGGGCGGTGGCTCTCGACGCCACCGCCGCCGACCAGGAGCCGCAGGTCATCCCCACGCCCGGCCTGCCGCTGGACGTCCCGGGCCGATCGGAGGAGCTGACCGCCACCGCCGCCGACGGCACCGAGATCCGCTCCTGGCTGCTGCTGCCGGCCGAGGCCGGCCCCGGGTCACCCGCCCCCCTGGCGGTGTGGATTCACGGCGGGCCCCGCAACTCCTGGAACAGTGCCTGGCACTGGCGCTGGTGCCCGCACCTGCTGGTGGAGCGGGGCTACGCCGTCCTCATGCCCGACCCGGCCCTGTCCACCGGCTACGGCCAGGCCATGCTCGAGCGGGGCTGGGGCCGGTGGGGCGACGAGCCCTACACCGACGTCATGACCGCCGTCGACGCCGCCCTCACCCGCCCCGACCTCGACGAGAACCGCACCGCGGCCATGGGGGGCTCCTTCGGGGGCTACATGGCCAACTGGGTGGCGGGGCACACCGAACGGTTCCGCTGCATCGTGACCCACGCCAGCCTGTGGGCCCTCGACCAGTTCCATGGCACCACCGACCATGGCCTGTGGTGGGAGCGGGAGTTCGGCGACCCCTACGAAGATATCGGGGGACACCCCCGAACCCCCGGGGAGACGTCCCGCTACGAGGCCCACTCCCCCCACCGCCACGTCGGGAAGATCACCACCCCCATGCTGGTCATCCACGGCGAGCTCGATCACCGGGTGCCGGTGGGCGAGGCGCTCCGGCTCTGGACCGACCTCTCCCGGCATGGCGTGGAGGCCAAGTTCCTGTACTTCCCCGACGAGAACCACTGGGTCCTCAAGCCCCAGCACGCCCGCGTCTGGTACGAGGCGGTGCTCGCCTGGCTCGACCATCACCTGCTCGGCAAGGAGTGGGAACGGCCCACCCTCCTGTGACGGGCCGGCGGCGGGGCGCCCCTAGACCTAGAAGTCCGTGAAGAGCAGGTGGTTGGTCGTCGTCCTGGCCGAGGTGACCACGGACTTGGTCGTGAGGTTGAACAGGGCGGTCCGCACGGTCGCCGGCAGCGTCTCCGCAACTCCCGTCTTGCCCTCCAGGTAGAGGGCGGCCACCCCGGCGACGTGGGGAGCGGCCATCGACGTGCCGCTCATGGTCTTCGTTCCGGTCGTGCTGGTGTTCGACGCCGACACGATGCTGACCCCGGGGGCGAACCAGTCGACGCAGACCCCGAAGTTCGACCACGACGCCTTCTTGTCGGTCTTGTCGGTGGCGCCCACGGTGATGGCTTCGGGCACCCGGGCCGGTGAGGTCCGGCAGGCATCCTGGGCGAGGCCGAGGAAGTTACCGTTGCCGGCGGCCAGTGAATAGGTGACGCCGTCGATGATGGAGTTCTTCACGGCCGTGTCGATGGCGGTGCTGGCCCCGGCGCCGAGGCTCATGTTGGCCACCGCCGGCGCGCCGGCGGCGTGGTTGCCGGTCACCCAGTCGACGCCGGCGACGACACCCGAGATGCTCCCGCTTCCCCCGCACCCCAGCACCCGCACGCCGACGAGCTTCACGCCCTTGGCCACGCCGTACGTCTTCCCGCCGACGGTGCCGGCCACGTGGGTGCCGTGCCCGTGGCAGTCGCCGTTGGCGTTGCTTCCCCCGACGGCGTCGAAGCCGATCGTGGCCCGGCCGGTGGCGAAGTCGGTGTGGGTGGTGCGGATTCCCGTGTCGATGATGTAGGCCGTGACCCCGGCCCCGGTCTTGGTGTAGCTGTACGTGTTGTTGAGGGGAAGCGCCCTCTGGTCGATCCGGTCGATGCCCCAGGTGGCAGGGCTCTGGCTCGTCGAGATACTGACCTCCTGGTCGCGCTCGATGTAGCGCACCCGGGGGTCGCGGCGCACCTCACCCATCTGCCCCTCGGACAGGTCGGCGGCGTAGCCCTTGAGGGCGTGCTCGTACACGAAGGCCACCGGCGCACCGTTGCGCTTCGAGTGCTCGGCGGAGACACCCCGCGCGTTGGCCGAATCGCCGAGGACGACGATGTAGCGGTGACGCTCGGACTTGTCGGGTGGGCCCGGTTCGCCGCCCGGCGCCGCTCCGGCCGGAAGGCCTCCCGCCGCCATCACCGTCAGTGCCAGGCCGAGGCTCGCCGCCCGGGCGCGTGTCGTCCGCCGCATCGCTTCGCTCCCTTTTTTGACGGAACGCCGCCTTCCGGCCCAACTGAGCGGATCCGGTACGGAGTTCCCCTTCGCACCGGAATGTTCGATTCGTGCCCGGCGCGACCCTGCCCAACGCCAGGATTTGACACTTGCGACACCAGTCGTTTCCCGGGGCCCCGGCCCCCGCCCTGTGCCACCATGGCCCCGTGTCCAACGTGATCCTGGTGCTGTCGGGACCCAACCTGAACCTGCTCGGAGAGCGGGAACCGGAGGTCTACGGCAAGGCGACCCTCGACGACCACGTCGCCACCGCCCGGGAGGTGGCGGCCGCCGCCGGCTACGAGGTCGAGCACCTCCAGTCGAACCACGAGGGCGAGCTGATCGACGCCATCCACGCCGCCCGGGACCGCGCCGCCGCCATCGTCTTCAATCCCGGGGCGTTCACCCACTACGCCCATGCTCTGGCCGATGCCCTCGCCGCCTACGATGGGGTGGTCGTCGAGGTTCATCTCTCCAACCCCAACGCCCGGGAGGCATGGCGACGGACGTCGGTGATCGCTCCCGTGGCCACCGGCACCATCGCCGGCTTCGGCGGCACGAGCTACCGGCTGGCCGTCGAGGCCGCCATCGCCAGCATTGAGGAGCGCGCATGACTGCCCTGACCGATCTTCCCGCCTTGGATGTCGCCGGTCGGATCGGCCGTCTCCGGGAGCGCTTCGAGAAGGCTCAGGTCGACGCCCTGTTGGTGACCCGTCTTGTCAACATCCGCTACCTGACGGGCTTCACCGGCTCGGCGGCGCTGCTCCTGGTGGGGCCCGAGGAAGTGCTCTTCGTCACCGACGGGCGCTACAAGGACCAGTCCGCCGACCAGCTGGCGGCCGCCGGCGTCCCGGCCCGTATCGAGATCTCCGGCGCCGAGCAGAAGCGGATCGTGCACGACGCCGCCGCGGCCGCCGGCTACGGCCGGGTCGGGCTCGAGGCCCACGGCGTGACCTGGTCCCAGCAGCGGGCCTTCGACTCCGAGTGGTTCCCGGGGGCCGAGCTGGTGGCCACCGAGGGCCTGATCGAGCGGCTGCGGCGGGTGAAGGACGCCGGCGAGGTGGCCCGCATCCGGGCCGCCTGCGGCATCGCCGACCAGGCTCTCGCCAACGTGCGGCCCCGGCTCGCCGCCCGGCCTTCCGAGATCGACTTCGCCCTCGACCTGGAGTTCGAGATGCGCCGGCTGGGGGCGGCGGCCATGAGCTTCGAGCCCATCGTGGCCGCCGGGCCCAACGGGGCCAAGCCCCACGCCCGGCCCTCGGAACGCCCCATCGAACCCGGTGAGCTGCTGGTGCTGGACTTCGGATGCATGGTGGATGGGTACTGCTCCGATATGACGCGCACCGTCTCCGTCGGTGACCCCGGTCCGGAGGCGCGGCGGATGTACGACGTCGTCCTCGAGAGTCAGAAAGCCGGCCGCGACGCGGTGCGCCACGGCGTGGAAGCAGCGGCGGTCGACAAGGCC
>JBOGFE010000105.1:0-13467 GCA_050741935.1 Acidimicrobiia bacterium
CCGGCCGTGGATCGGTTGAAGAACGCCCCCATCCGGGAGGTCATCCTCACCAACACCCTGCCCATCGAGGACGGCAAGCGCTTCCCCGAGCTGCGGGTGCTCTCCATCGCCCCGATCATCGCCGACGCGCTCGACGCGGTGTTCGAGGACACTTCGGTCAGCCAGATCTTCCAGGGGGACAACCTGTAGCGCCAGGGGGACAACCGGGAGCGACAGCCAACTAGGCTGCCCGCCCATGGAAGAGGTCACGCTGGTTGCCGAGGTCCGCCGGGGTACCGGCAAGTCCGTCGCCCGGAAGATCCGCCGGGAGGGCAAGGTTCCGGCCATCGTCTACGGGCTGGGCACCGACGCCCAGCCGGTGGCCGTTCCCGACCGGGAGCTGCAGCACATCCTCCACGGGCCGGGCGGGGCCAACACCCTGATCAACCTGGACCTCGCCGGCAAGACCGAGCTGGTCCTGGCCCGTCAGATCCAGCGCCACCCCGTGCGCCACGCCCTGCTGCACGTGGATCTCATCCGGGTGAGTCGCGACGTGGCCATCGCCGCCGAGGTGCCCATCCACCTGGTGGGCGAGCCGGTCGGCGTGCGCGACGGCGGGGTCCTCGAGCAGGTCATCTTCTCCCTCTCGGTCGAGGCCAAGCCGGCCGACATCCCCCCCGCCATCCAAGCCGACGTGTCCGCCCTCACCATCGGCGATCACCTGTCGGTCTCCGACCTGGTCCTGCCCCGGGGCGTGGCCACCACCCAGGAGCCCGAGGACCAGGTGGCCCACGTGTCCCAGCCGCGGGGCCTGGCCCTGCCCGAGGAGATCGAAGCGGCCGAAGCCGCCGAGGCGGCGGCCGAAGCCGAAGCGGCCGGCGAGGGCGAGGAGGGTGGCTCCGCCGCCCCGGCGCCCGCCGACGAGTCCTGAGAGACCCCGACCATGCTGGTCGCCCTCTTGGGGGCGTGCCTCACTCGCAGCTTCGGGTTGTTCAGGGGTCGTGCGGAAGCCCCCCGGGGGGCTTCCGCCGACCTGCTGGTGGTCGGCCTGGGCAACCCCGGGGGGGACTACGAGCGCACCCGGCACAACGTCGGGGCCGAGGTGGTCGAGCTGCTGGCCCGCCGCCACGGCGGGAAGCTGCGCCGGCAGAAGGAGCGGTCCCTCACCGACGAGGTGTCCATCGGCGGGAAGCGGGTGGCGCTGGCCATCCCCCTGACCTACATGAACCTCTCGGGGGAGGCCGTCGCCCCCCTGGTGCGCCGCTACCGGGTGGAGCCCACCGACCTGGTGGTGGTCCACGACGAGCTCGACCTCGAGGTGGCCCGGCTGCAGGTCAAGGCGGGCGGTGGCCTGGCGGGCCACAACGGGCTCAAGTCCATCGTGGCCCACCTCCACACCCAGGACTTCCTCCGCGTCCGGATCGGCATCGGGAAGCCGCCGGGGAAGCGGGAGGGAGCCGACCACGTGCTGCGCCGCTTCGCCAAGGCGGAGCGGGAGCAGATGGAGGTCACCATCGAAGAGGCCGCCGACGCCGTCGAGGTCATCGCCCGCGACGGCGTGGCGGCGGCCATGAACCAGTTCAACTAGGTCCGCTTGCCGGACACGAAGTTCACAATCAGGTCACGTTCAGGCAGCAACCAGTTGGTCGGCGATGAAGTCGTCGAGGGCGAGGTCGAGTTGTCGCCAGGCTCTCGCGAGTGGGCTTCGCTGGGCGATGTCTTCGGGGAGGCGAGGATCGAGAGCGCCGAGTCCGGGGGTGAGGACGCGTCCGTGTGCCTTGGTGAAGAGCACCGCCACCCGTCGCCCGATTGGGGTGAGCTGGTAGCGGTTCGAGTGGGGTAGCCGCTCGATGAGGCGTTTGCGTTTGAGGCGGCGCAGGTCGTAGGTCGCCTGCCGGTTGGTGTAAGGCGCGTCGAGGAGGGTGGCGACGAGGTCGGTCAACTGGCGGTTGTTGAACCCGGCGATCAAATGGGGGTACCCGACGATGGCGGTCATCACCGCCATGACGCGAGGGTCTCCGAACCGCAGGCCGGGTGCGTGAAGGCCATCGACGTCGGATGGCCGGGTCACCTGGTTGAAGGTGACCACGTCGGGAGCGGGTTGTGCGTCGGCCGCTTGAGCGTCGCAGAGACGCTGGTTGGCTGCTTCGCCAACCGCCCGGAGGGCATGCCAGTTCTCGGCGTTGACGCGCCTGCCGATCCCGAAATCGCGGGTGTCACAGATCACCGTGTCGGTGCGCAACGCCCGGTGTTCCTTGAAGTACTGCTTGATCCGGGACGACTTCCAATAGCAGACCACCTCGGGGTCGACCCCCTTGGTGAGCACCTTGGTGCGGAACGTCCCCGGTGTGCGGGTGGTCACCTTCTTGTCGAAGATCAGGGCCACCGACTGGGCCGGCCCACGTCGAGATGGTCCCGGATCACCCCCTCGAAGAACGCCCGCCCTGCCTGCGGGCGGTCAAAGACCCGGGTGTCGGAGATCTCGAACTGGCGAAAGGCAAGTTCGTAGACGTAGCCGGCACGCAGATCCGATCTCGTGAATGGCGAAGGAAGCCGGTGCACCCACCGCCAGAAGAAGCTCTTCACCGCGCCGGGACCGAGCCGGTCACAGATCCGCTGCAGCGCCCGCGGGTCCTCGCAGGAACGGAACCCGTTGTCGAGCGCTTCATAGCCGATGCCCGCCTTCTCGAGCTGGCGTTTGGCCCACTCGTGGTTCAGCCAGATCCAGATCGGCCACGGAGCGTACGCGTTGATCTTCCAGAACGCCCCGCACCAGTCCGGGTCTAGCCTTTCCGGGCCGTCAGGCCAGTCTCGGCACGCGTGACGTCCACTCTTGGTACCGCTCAGGGTGTCCTCACTTGGCGCCGGCCTTTGCTGCGAGGCCCTGGTCCGGGGTGACGAACGTCTTGTACAGCTGCCCGCACGCCGTGCCGGCGAGCTGGACCGAGAGTGCATTGAGGTCGACAAAAGGCGAGCCGCCGATCTCCGTCGGCGAGATGGGTGAACTCGCTTATGATTCCGAGAACGCTACGGCTCCTCGTCTTGTCGAGCATGCTGTGCAGCTGCTCGACTCGGCAGCAACGAAGCTGGCGCTGCAGCCGGATGACTGACGGGTTGGTATTCGACAGCAAGAGAGTCCAGGGTGAGTCGGCGAAACTCAGTGGATCGCTTCCACGACCTTTTCGAACTCATCCCGGCTGACGCCGTACGCACGAACTGCATACTGCGAGCAGGGTTCTTCGGGTGGGTTCTCTTCCCAGACTGCCACGGCTTGCTCTGCTCCGAGGTAGACGGTTGCCTGGTGACCTCTGATTTGTAGAGTCGTGAGGTCAGGGCTGGACCCGACACCCTCGGTGATGCCGCCGAAGACGCCGGAAAGGAATGACACACCCTTCTGCTGGGCGCCGTCTTCAAAGGTAACGGTGACTCCGGCGGGGCCGACGGGCGAGGATTGTAGACGCCGGTCCTTCTGATCGAGGCCATGAGGAACGTATCCCGCCGTTATCTCAGGGCAGGTGTCGGCGGCCTTAGTCGTCGACACCTCTTGTGTCGACGTTGGCGGCCCAGTCGACGCGGCCGTCCGATCGTCGTTGTTGCTGTCCCCGGAGCAGCCGACGAGCATCAGCCCAGCGATCACCGCTCCGTGTATTGCGAGTGCCCTCATTCCTGGTAGTACTCCTGGTTCGAGAGCTCCTCCAGGAGGGGTCCCGAGCCGTCAGGGTGTTCCTCTTGGCCGAGCCCGATGTCCGGGCCGCCGAGCTTCTGCGCGCGCACGGCGGCGACTTCCGTGAGGCCGGTTGAGCGCATCAGTTCCATGAACTGTTCGGCGCCCTTCTTGGTGCGGAAAGCTGAGCCGATGAACCATTTCCCGGGCGCGAATCCTGCCTGATTCACCAAGGTAGGCAGGACTTTGCTCTTGCAGCGAGGCTTGTCGATACTGCCGCAGTCTGCTTGCTCGGTGGCATTCAGCAGCGAGCCGACCGCGGCGATGTCGTGATAACTGAGCGCCACCTTCGCGTACGCGGGGTACGTGCCTGCTTTGTCGGCGAAGCACCTCTCGCCACTGCCGCCGCCCGGCCCGCACTTCCGCCAGGTCTTGTCCGGGCTTGTTTGCTCGTAAGCGCCCTTGAGACGGTAGTTGTCGGTCTGGTCGACGTAGAACCCTTGGAATTCGCCGGGGGTGGTGAGCGCTGCGGCCGCCTCGGCTTCGACCTGCGTGTCATAGACACCGCCGACGACGAGGACAAGGCTCTCACCTTTGCCCGTGCCGTCGCCCTTGACCTTCAGCGCGTTCGGTGTGCTCGCTGCCGCCGACGGGATCTCTTGGGAGCCGCCGGTGGCCAGGCCGACGGCAAAGCCGGCAAGAACGGTCGCCAGCGTGCCGACGGCAAAGCCCCGGGACCTCCACCGCCGAGTCCCCTCCCGAGGCGTGTTCACGATCGATTCCACAGGAAGCGCTCCGATCTGAGTAGCCATCAGCGTACTGGAAGTGCATGGGGTCGCAGAAGGAGAGACCCCATGACCAGCCGTGGGTTTCCCAGACGTTCTTCACGTTGTTGTTGATGGTGTGAACATGACAATGGAGATGTTCATATCTGGCGTTCTGATCGACGGCAATGCCCCACGCGTGAGTCGAGTATTGCGACGTGCCGCTCTTGAATTTGCAGTAGTAACCCCAAATGCCGCTCCTGACATAGGAGTCCCAGTGGTTGTTTGCTATCAAGCCTCGGACGTCGTCGATGTTGCTCGAACCACCGGCGGCCCCCATTTTTCGATGAACAACCACGTTGTATACAGTATTGTCGTCGGCGGCATACCAGCTGAGGCTATTGTCGTTGGCCTCGGCATTACATGGAGCACCAAATACATTGTTGATGGCGGTGAGACCATTCGGCTTCGGCGGGTAATTTAGATGGCGGTCGCGCCAGCCGTTCGCATACCAGTGACCCGCCCAAGCCGGGCCGGTGAAAGCTACGATGAAGATCGAAGCCAGCCCAATCCCAGCCAAGCGCCGACGCGAACGCGGATCATCGTCTGATTTGGGGTGTGACGTGCACGGATAGGCGCGGAGTGGCCACTTAGCGTAGGCACTAAAATCCTCGCGTTCTGGTTGTGGGTGGCGCATACTGTGGGTATGGCTAAACGTGGTGGTGCGGTGCATGTTGCGACGACTCGTCGGCACTACAAGGACAAGGTGTACGAGAGCACGTTGTTGCGTCGCTCCTACCGCGAGGGCGGCAAGGTCAAGACCGAGACGTTGGCCAACCTGTCGCACCTGCCGGCCGAGACGATCGCCCTGATCCGAGAGTCGCTGGCGGGCAAGACACACGTCGAGGCCGGCGCCGACTGGGACATCGAGCGGTCGCTGCCGCACGGGCACGTGGCCGCGGTGTGGGCGATGGCCGAGGGGCTGGGCGTGGCCAAGCTGCTGGGCCCGCCGTGCGCCGAGCGGGACCTGGCCCTGGCGTTGGTCGTGGCCCGGGTGTGCCGGCCCGCGTCCAAGCTGGCCACGACCCGGTGGTGGGCGACGACCACGCTGGCCGACGACCTGGGGGTGGCCGGCGCCTCGACCGACGACGTCTATGCGGCGATGGACTGGCTGGTGCAGCGCCAGGGTGGGATCGAGGCGGCCCTCGCCCGGCGGCATCTCAGCCCCGGCGGGATGGTGCTCTACGACCTGTCGAGCTCGTGGATGGAAGGCACCCACTGCCCGCTGGCGGCGCGGGGCTACTCCCGGGACGGCAAGGCCGGCAAGGCCCAGATCGAGTACGGCCTGACCTGCGACCCCGAGGGCCGGCCGGTGGCGGTGGAGGTCTTCGCTGGCAACACCGCCGACCCGAAGGCGTTCGTCTCGGCGGCGGCCGCGGTGCGGGAACGCTTCGGGCTTGTCGATGTGGTGATGGTCGGCGACCGGGGCATGATCACAGCCGCCCGCATCGACGCCCTGCGGGAGATCGGCGGGCTGGGCTGGGTCAGCTCGCTGCGGGCTCCGGCCATCAAAGCCCTGGCCGAGAGCGGCGCCCTGCAGCTGAGCCTGTTCGACCAGACCAACCTGGCCGAGATCTCCCACCCCGACTACCCCGACGAACGCCTCGTCGCCTGCCGCAACCCGGCCCTGGCCGTCGAACGGGCCCGCAAACGCCACGAGCTCCTGGCCGCCACCGAGGCCGACCTGGCCGAAATCCAGGCGGCCACGACCCGCCACCGGCGGCCCCTGCGGGGCCAGGACCGCATCGCGCTGCGTGTCGGGCGCGTCGTCAACCGCCACAAGGTCGCCAAACACTTCGAGCTGACCTTCACCGAAACCAGCTTCGCCTTCTCCCGCAAACAAGAGGCCATCACCGCCGAGGCCGCCCTCGACGGGATCTACGTGATCCGGGCCAGCGCCGCCCACACCGTCACCCTCGATGCCCCCGCCGTGGTCGAGGCCTACAAGAACCTCGCCCTCGTCGAAGCCGACTTCCGCAGCCTCAAAGCGATCGATCTGGACCTGCGCCCCATCCACCACTGGTCCGAGCAACGCGTGCGGGCCCACGTGTTCAGCTGCATGCTCGCCTCCTACGTGGTCTGGCACCTCCGCCGGGCCTGGGCGCCGCTCTGCTTCACCGACGAGGTCAAACCCCCTCGCGCCGACCCCGTCGCTCCCGCCCGCCGCTCACCAGCCGCCCTCACCAAGGCCTCCCGCCAGGCCAACCCCGACGGCGAACCCCTCCACACCCTGCGCACCCTCCTCGACGAACTGGCCACCCTCACCCGCAACACCATCGTGTTCACCGGCGGCGCCCGCATCACCAAACTCGCCCTGCCCACCCCCCTCCAACGCCGGGCCTTCGACCTCATCGGAGCCCCCATCCCCATCCAACTCCGCCTCACGTAGTCAGAACACCCACCACAAACAAGCGAAGAACCCCTGCTCAGCAGGGGTTCTTCACGTTGGCCACCACCACCTCGGCCGGGTTCTCCACCAGGGGAGCGACCAGTTCATGGAACCGGGCCACCCCATCGATGCCCTCGGCCAGACGAGCACGGGCCAGGCGGCGGCCGTCACCGTCCTCGACGTACACATCGTGATGCGTCTCGGCCCAGTCATGACCGACGAACGTGCCGGTCGGTGGACCGGTTCTTTGTCCAGGCGTGGGGTGCCGAGACTGGTGACGGTCGGGCAGGTGTGCACCTTCTTGCGGTGGCATCGGGGGTTCAAGATCCCGTCGTCGGCGGCGTTCGGGGCGATCGGCGACCGCTTCGTCAAGGACATCGAGCGTTACGCCAAGGAGCGGGCGATCCCGCTGGTGCATTTCAAGAAGTGAGAGAACAAGGAGGACTTCGTCCGCCCCTACCTCCAAGCCGCGGCGGCCGAGGGCGGGGACGGGAAGGTCGTGCTCATCGGGGTGGCCCAGGAGAAGGCGTCGATCTGGCGCTCGTGGAAGGCCAAAGGCCACGAGCAGCGGAGCCATCCCCACATGGAGTGGGGCCGCCAGATGGGCTTCATCAACCACTACTACTTCTACCTCTGGGACCCGGAGTGGGGCCCGGCGTTCTGGAAGACCAACGCCTACGCCCCCTGGCCGATCTGGCTGTGCCTCAACGGCCACGAGTGGGCCAAGTGCCGACTCGACAAGGCCGGCATCGGCTACGAGGCGCTGGACAACGGGTTCCGTTCCTGTGATGACCCGCGGGCATTACAGCGGATCTGCGACCGCGCTCGGCTCGGGGGCGGTGAAAAGCTTCTTCTGGCGGTGGCAACGCCGGCTGCCGTCCCCGCTCACCACCGCCAACCTCCGGGCCGGGTACGTCTACGACCTGGCCTTCCGCCAGTTCGAGGTGTCCGACACCCGGGTCTTCCGCCGGCCCCAGGCCGGCCGCGCCTTCTTCGAGGGCCTCATCCGGGACCATCTCGACCTGGGTCGATCCGACCAGGTCGCCCTGATCTTCAACCGGCCGGTAATGAGCACGACCCCGGGAACGTTCCGGACCAACGTCATCACCAAGGGCGTCGACCCCCAGGTCTCGATCTACTACCGCTCCTCTCGGCTCAAGCAGTACTTCAAGGAAGGACGGGCGCTGCGCACCGAGACGGTGATCTGCGACACCCGCGACTTCGGGGTGGGACGACGCGTCTGCGCCGAGAACTGGCAGGCCCTCCGGGCCGTTGGCGAATCCGCCAACCGGCGTCTCTGCGACGCCGAGGCCGCAGCCGCCCAACCCGCCCCCGACGTGGCCACCTTCTTGGAGGTGACCCGGCCGACCAACAATGACGGTCTCTACGCCCCAGGACTCCGCTTCGGCGAGCCCCGGGTCATGGCCGTGCTGGCCGCCCTGGCCGGCTTCGGCCATCTCGTCGCAGGTTTCAACAACCACCAACTCGCCGAACGCGTCGCCGCGCTCCTCGACGCCCCCTACACCTGCCACAGGCCACCTACGACCTCCGACGCCTCCGCCGCAAAGAGACCTCATCACCCGGCGGCCACACACCAACCGATACGACCTCACGCCCCGGGGCCGACGCGTCGTCGTGCTCTTCACCAAGACCCACGGGCGGGTTCTCACCCCCGGGTCTCGCCGTCATGGACGACCGCCTACCCGACGGGATTGCCACCCGCAGCCCCCTCAGGACCGCCTGGCGGCAACTCCAACGAACCCTCGACGACTTCATCGACGCCGGGCTCGCCGCCGCCTAGAACACGATCCAACTCTTGACCGAACTTCGAACCTGGGCTTCGCCTACTGGGACTAGCGGGCTCAGCTGGAGGGCGGGCCCCCGAGCAGCTCGGCGAAGTCGATCGTCTCGTCGGCCGGCGGGAGATCCACGTCGACGTCGGAGCCGAAGTCGAAGAACTCCATGCTGACCCTGGCCGTACCCGTCGCCGGGGCACCCTCGGCGCCGGGGACCTTGGCCTTGGACAGGTCCATCTCGTAGGCGAGGCGCCGGGGGAGGCCGTCGGCGTCGATCCAGGCCTCGATGGGCATCTGGGTGACCCCCACGGTGGCGGCGGCCTGGGTGACGGCCGCCTGGAGCCGCTCGGCGGTGGGGCCGGACAGCCGGGCGGCGAGCTGCTCGGTGGCCTTCTGGAGGTCGACGGTCATCCGCAGGTGGCGGGTGGAGGTGCCCCGCACGTCCTCGGCGCCGAGCTCGGTGACCTCGCCGGCCGCCCCGGTGAGCAGGGCGATGTTGGCCAGGGGGTCGGAGCTGTTGAACTGGGCGGCCAGGGAGGCGACGTCGATGCCGGCGTCAGCCGAGAGGGCGGCCAGGTCCATGCGGGCCCAGCGCTTGCCCCCGGGCAGGCCGGCGGCCAGCTCGTCGGGGAAGCGCATGTAGACGGCCTTGCCGTCGAAGATGGTCGAGATGGTGGCCCCACCCGGAGGCGTCCCCGGGATGATCGAGGCCATGTCCATGTTCAGGCTCATGAGCGGCACCGAGCTGTCGGAGGCGCCCGTGGCCGTCAGGCTGAACGGGTTCCCGTCGGGGCCGGTCAGCGCCATGGTGAACTCGAAGCGGGACGTCTTGGCGTCGGCGGCCCGCCCGGCGGAGGCCAGGACGAGGTCGAGCGCGCTCGTCTCGGCCGCGTCGCCCGACGCGCCCGCCTTGTCGGCGGCCGAACCCGACTGCCCGGCCGTTCCGCCGCCTCCTCCGCAGGCACCCAGGAGGGCGAGGGATCCGGCGGCCAGCAGGGCGGTGAGGCGACGGTTCATGGCACGGCTCCTGTCCGGGGCGCGGCGAATTCCGGCCCTTTGTCCACCTCATCGGCGGGAGGGGTTCCCGCCTTGAAGGTTCGCCACCGCAGCGTACCGGTGGCCGCCGGGCCCGATCTTCACAAATCGGTCCAGAAGCGCCCCGGGCCCGGCAAACCCGGCCCGGGGGCCCGGGCTTTAAGCTCAGAGGCTCAGTCCATGGCCCTGCGCGATCTGCCGAGTCTCCTCCGTGAAGACCCCGTCCTGGCCGATCTGGCCGGCGGTTCGGCGCGCGTGGTGGCCGTCCCGGAGGCGCCCCGGGCCTTCTTCCTGGCCGGGCTGGCCCGCCTCACCGGGCGCCGGCCGCTCCTGGTGGGGGTGCCGACCAGCGCCGAGGCCGAACGCCTCGCCACCGACCTCCGGCAGTACCTCGACCCCCCCGGGGGGGTGTCCCCCGGAAGGCCCGGGGGTGCGGGGGTGTCCCCCGGAATGGGGGCCGTCGAGTACTTCCCGGCGTGGGAGACGCTCCCCTTCGAGCGGGTGTCGCCCCAGACCGAGACGATGGGCCGGCGCCTGCGGGTCATGTGGCGCCTCGCCGCCCGGGAGGACGTCCCCGAGGTCATCATCGCCCCGGTGCGGGCGCTGGCCCAGCGGCTCGGCCCCCACGTCGAGGACGTCGATCCGGTGGTGGTGCGACCCGGGCAGGTGGTGGACCGCGACGAGCTGGTGGAGCGGCTGGTGGCCGCCGGCTACCGGCGGGAGTACCAGGTCGAGGCCCGGGGCGAGATCGCGGTGCGGGGCTCGATCGTCGACGTCTACCCCTCCACGGCCGACCATCCCGTGCGCATCGACCTGTGGGGCGACGAGGTCGACCGGCTCCAGGCCTTCTCCATCGCCGACCAGCGGGCCACGACGGACGTCGAGATGGTCGAGATCTTCCCCTGCCGGGAGCTGCTGCCCACCCCGGCCGTCCGGGAGCGGGCCGCCCGTCTGGTGGCGGCCGAACCCTGGGGCCGGGAGCAGTGGGAGCGCCTGGCCGAGGGCCTGCTCTTCGACGGGATGGAGTCCTGGCTGCCGTGGCTGACCGACGAGGAGCACCTCCTGCCCGACCTGCTGCCCGAAACCGGCCTCGTACTCCTGGTGGAGCCGGGCCGGATGCGGGACCGGGCGCGGGAGTTCAACGACGAAGAGGCGTCGCTGGCCGCCACCCTGTCGGCCACCTGGGGGGCGGAAGATCGTGAGCTGCCTCGCCTCTCGCTCCCCTTCGAGCGCCTTCTGAGCCACACCGGCGCCGACACCTGGAGCATCCTGGCCTCCCCCGACCGGCCCGAGACCCCCGCCCTGGGGGGTACCCCGGTGGAGGGCGTCCAGGGGGACCCGGGGGCGTTCGTGGCCCGCCTGGGCAAGCTGCTGGGGGAGGGCTACCGGGTCGTGCTGGCGGCCGACGGGTCCGGTTCCGCCGAGCGGATCCGCCGGGCCCTGGCCGACGAGGGCCTCCACGCCCCGATCGTGGAGCGGGCGCCCGTCACCCCCGGCGCCTCGGTGGTGGTGGCGCCGATCCAGCGCGGCTTCCTGATGCAGTCGCTCAAGCTGATGGTGGTGGCCGAGGCCGACCTCACCGGCCGGCGCCGGCTGCACCGCCGCCCCCGGGGGGCCCGGCGGGGCGAGGACTTCTACGACGACCTGAAGGCGGGCGACTACGTCGTCCACCAGACGCACGGGGTCGGCCGCTACGCCGGGATGGTGGCCCGGGCCATCGGCGGCGTCGAACGCGACTACCTCCTGCTCGAGTACAAGGGGGCCGACAAGCTCTACGTCCCCACCGAACAGGTCGGCGTGGTCCGCCGCTACACGGGTGGCGATTCGCCGTCCCTCTCCCGCCTGGGCGGCACCGACTGGGCCAAGACCCGGGCCCGGGTGAAGAAGGCCGTCGCCGAGATCGCCCAGGAGCTTGTCGTCCTCTACCGCCGGCGCATGGCCACCCCGGGCCACCCCTTCCCCATCGACACGCCGTGGCAGCGGGAGATGGAGGAGGCCTTCGCCTACGAGGAGACCCCCGACCAGGCCAGGGCCATCGACGACGTCAAGGGCGACATGGAGCGGGCCGTGCCCATGGACCGCCTGGTCTGCGGCGACGTCGGCTACGGCAAGACCGAGGTGGCGGTGCGGGCCGCCTTCAAGGCCGTCCAGGACGGCAAGCAGGCCGCCGTCCTGGTGCCCACCACCCTGCTGGCCAACCAGCACGGCCAGACCTTCTCCGAGCGCTTCTCCGGCTACCCCATCCGGGTCGAGGTCCTCTCCCGGTTCCTCAGCGCCAAGGAGCAGGCGGCGGTGGTCCGCGACCTCGGGTCGGGGGCGGTGGACGTGGTCATCGGCACCCACCGGCTCCTGTCCGAGGACGTCAGGTTCAAGGACCTCGGCCTGCTGGTGGTCGACGAGGAGCAGCGCTTCGGGGTCACCCACAAGGAGAAGATCAAGAAGCTGCGCGTCGGGGTGGACGTCCTCACCATGTCGGCCACACCCATCCCCCGCACGCTGGAGATGAGCCTCACCGGCATCCGGGACCTGTCCCTCATCAACACCCCGCCCGAGGACCGCCAGCCCATCCTCACCTACGTGGGGGAGACCGACGACCGGGCCGCCACCGTTGCCATCCGCCGGGAGCTGCTGCGGGAGGGCCAGGTGTTCTTCGTCCACAACCGGGTGGCCGACATCGAGTCGGTGTCGGCCCGGGTGCGGGAGCTGGTCCCCGAGGCGCGGGTGGCCGTCGCCCACGGCCAGATGGACGAGGGCAGCCTGGAGAAGGTGATGGTCGACTTCTGGGAGCGGGCCTACGACGTGCTGGTGTGCACCACCATCATCGAGTCGGGCCTGGACATGCCCACCGTCAACACCATGGTGGTGGACCGGGCCGACCTGCTGGGCCTGGCCCAGCTCTACCAGCTGCGGGGCCGGGTGGGCCGGTCCGGCCAGCGGGCCTACGCCTACCTCTTCCACCCCGAAGGCCGGGTGCTGACCGAGGAGGCCTACGAGCGGCTCAAGACCCTGGGCGAGTTCACCGACCTGGGCTCGGGCTTCAAGATCGCCATGCGCGACCTGGAGATCCGGGGGGCGGGCAACCTCTTGGGCGGGGAGCAGTCGGGCCACATCGCCGCCGTGGGCTTCGACCTGTACTGCCAGATGGTGACCGAGGCCGTGGGGGAGCTGACGGGCGAGACGCCGGCGGAGCCCATCGAGATCGCGGTCGACCTGCCCGTCACCGCCTCCATCCCCCGTGACTACATCGCCCGCGACGACCTGCGCATGGAGGCCTACCGCCGGCTGGCGGCGGTGGGGGGCCGGGCCGACGTGGACGACATCGCCGCCGAATGGTCCGACCGCTACGGCCCCCCGCCCCCGCCCGCCGCCAACCTCCTGGCCGTAGCCCGGGTCCGGGCCGAGTGCGTCCGCCTGGGGATCCGGGAGGTGGCCGTGCAGCGGGGGTCGGCGCGCTTCGCCCCCCTGGCGCTGCGGGAGTCGCAGCGGGTGCGCCTGCTCCGCCTCGCCCCCCAGGCGGTGACGAAGGCGGGCGACGAGGTGGTGGTGCCGCTCAAGCCCACCGGTCCCGTCGGCTCCCGGACGGACGGCCTGGCGGTGGTGGAGGCCATCCTCACGCTGCTGGGCGAACTGGTGCCGCCCGGTACGGAAGCGGCCACGGTGGCCGCCGCGGTCGGATCGGCGGGCGCCGAAAGCTAGCCTGGCCCCTCGTGGCTATTCATTTCGGGGGACACCCCCGCACCCCCGGCTCCCCTTTCGGGGGACACCCCCGCACCCCCGGGT
>JBOGFE010000106.1:0-3283 GCA_050741935.1 Acidimicrobiia bacterium
TCGCCGCCGGCCTGGAGCGCATCGCCCACGCCGCCCGGGCGGTGGCCGGCGGCCAGGCTGCCGCCGTGGCCCACTCCTCCTACGGGCGGGCCGGGCAGGGCCAGCTGGTCACCGTGCTGCGGAGGACGCGGTGACGCCCGGCGTCCCCGCTGCAATCGTGGCTGTGGGCATGTCCCACTTCCGGACCCGGCGCGACGACGAGGACCTGGTCGGCCTCCTCCAGGAGGGTGTCGAACTGGCCCTGGGCGACGCCGGCCTGGACATGGGCGACATCGACGCCGTCGTCCTGTCGCAGTCGCCCGACGCCCTCCACGGCATCGGCCATCCCGAGCAGGCGGCGGCCGCCGCCCTGGCCACGGCGGGCAAGCCCGTGCTGCGGGTCCACACCGGCGGGGCGACGGGCGCCTCCGCCTTCCAGGCGGGCTGGTGGGCGGTGGCGTCGGGCCGCTTCGAGTCGGTGCTGGTGGCGGGGGCGGAGAAGATGGGCGACGCCCTCCAGCCCGCCCAGGTACCCCTGAACATGATCTGGGACCCGGCCTACGAGACGGGCCTGCCCCTCAACACCATTGCCATGACCGCCCTGGCCGCGGTGCGCTACATGGACCGCTACGGCGCCACCGAGGAGGACTTCGCCGTGGTCGCCGAGCGCCTGCGGCGCAACGGCGCCGGCAACGCCCACTCCCACCTGCGCATCCCCATCACGGCCAAGGAGGTCATGGAGACGCCGGTCCTGTGCTGGCCGCTGCGCCTGGCCATGTGCTGCCCCCAGACCTCGGGCGGCTGCGCCGTGGTCATCCAGAGTGCCGAGCGGGCCCGCCGCCTGTCCGCCCCCGCCGCCTGGGTCCGGGGCGTCGCCGCCCGGACCAACACCTACTTCATGGGCGACAAGATGGGCGACTGCGGCCCCAACGACCACGCCACCCCCTACGAGCTCCACCTGGCCGCCACCGAGGCCTACGCCATGGCCGGCATCGCCGACCCCGCGTCCGAGGTCCACGTGGCCGAGCCCTACGTCCCCTTCTCGTCCATGGAGGCAGCCATGCTCGAATCACTGGGGTTGTCCCCGCCCGGCGAAGGCTTCCGCCTCGCCGGCGAAGGAGTCTTCGACCGGGACGGGCGCCTGCCCGTGTGCCCGTCAGGAGGGGTCATGTGCACCAACCCGATCAGCGTCACCGCCCTGGTGCGCATGGCCGAGGCGGCCCAGCAGGTCCGGCGCCGGGCCGGCGACCACCAGGTCGACCGGGCCGACGTGGCCGTGGCCACCGGGGTGGGAGGGTCGATCCAGTTCTACGTGGTCGGCGTGTTCGGCCGGGAGCCCCGGTCATGACGGCGGCGGAGGGTGAGCGCATCGGCGACGTGATCGTGTCCGTCGACGGCCCGGTGCTCCGGGCCACCATCGACCGGCCGAAAGCCCGCAACGCCATCAACGAAGCGGTGCTGGACGGGCTGGAAGGGGCCCTCGACGCCGCCGAGGCGACCAACGCCAAGGTGGTCGTCCTCTCCGGGGGCGGCGGCACGTTCTGCGCCGGGGCCGACCTCAAGCTGGTCGGGCAACTGGTCGCCGACCGGAAGCTGATGTCCGACTACGTCACCCGCCTGGCCAACGTGGCCGACCGCCTGGAGTCGGGGCCGTTCGTGTCCCTGGCCGTGGTCAAGGGCTTCGCCCTGGCCGGCGGATGCGAGCTGCTGCTGGCCTGCGACCTGGCCCTGGCCAGCATCGGGGCCCGGATCGGCGACCGCCACGTGGAGTTCGGCCTGGCGCCGGGGGCGGGCGGATCGGTGCGGCTCCTCCGGGCCCTGCCCAAGGCCCAGGCCCGCTACCTCCTGCTCACGGGCGAGGTCATCACGGGCGATCAGGCGGCGGAATGGGGTCTCGTCAGCCGGGCCCTGACCCCCAGCGCGCTGGACGGCGCCGTCGAGGCGGCCATCGCCCGCCTGGCCGGCCGGAGCGGCGACTCCCTGCGGGCGGTGAAGCGCATGTGCGCCGCGGCCGGGGCCGACCGGCCGGTGGACGAGGCCATCCTGGCCGAGCGGGAGATCTTCCTCGACCTCATGGAGACCAGCCCCGACGTGCACGAGGGCCTGGCCGCCTTCGGCGAGGGGCGCACACCCCGGTTCGAGACGTGAGGAGCGAACGATGAGCGACACCGAGATGAGCACCGAGCGGATCCTCATCCCGGGTTCGTGGCGGCTCGACTACTCGCATGCCGCCGGCCGGGCCGCCAGCCGGTTCCTCGTCGCCCTGCGGGACGAGGGCCGCATCCTGGCCTCGCCCTGCCCGCGCTGCGGCCGGGTGCGAGTCCCGCCCCGGTCGTTCTGCGAGGACTGCTTCGTGCGCACCTCCGACGACTGGGTGGAGGTCGGCCCCGGCGGGGTGGTGGAGGCGTTCACCGTCACCCGGGCCGAGTTCCCCGGCTACCCGCCGCCGCCCCACGCCCTGGCCTACGTGCGGCTCGACGGGGCGGGCACCGCCCTGGCCAACTTCGTCGAGGGCCTCGACCTGACCGACCCGGAGGCACCTGCCCTGGCCATCGGCGACCGGGTGCGGGCCGTCTTCGCCGCCGAGCGCCAGGCCCGCATCACCGACTTCCACTTCGAGGCGGAGTAAGGAGCCCACCATGTCGGAGCGCACGATCGACCTCGACCTGCCGTGGTGCTTCACCGACGAGCACCGGGCCTGGCGCAAGTCGCTGCGGGAGTTCTGCGAGCGCGAGATCGCCCCGTCCGCCGCCGCCCGCAACATCGAAGCCCGCTTCGACACCGACCTCATGTCGGCGCTCGGGGACCTGGGCGTCTACGGCCTGCTCACCGGCGCCTCCAGTGGCGAGGTGACGGGGGACATGCGCAGCTTCTGCCTCACCATCGAGGAGCTGGCCCGGATCGACTCCGGGGTGGCGGTGAGCGTCCACGTCCAGGCCATCGCCGCCTGCCTGTTCGAGCACCTGGCCTCGGCCGACCAGCGCCGTGAGCTCCTGCCCGCCCTGGCCTCGGGCGCCACCTTCATCTCCTTCGGCCTGACCGAACCCACCGGGGGCTCCGACGCCGGCAACATCGCCACCACCGCCCGGCGCACCGACAACGGCTGGGTCGTCAACGGGGCCAAGCAGTTCATCACCAACTCGGGGACCCCGTTCTCCCGTTACATCATCCTCTTTGCCGCCACTCCGGGGACACCCCGGGCCCCGGGCACCGGGACGCCCGCCGGTGAGCGCCGGCGCGCGCCGGTCTCCGCGCTCCTGGTCCCCCTCGACGCCCCCGGGGTCACGGTCGGGCCCTCCTACCC